>DASPKC010000315.1:0-7875 GCA_035628295.1 Baekduia sp. | reverse complement strand
CTCCGGCCGGACCTCCGGCAGCTCGTCCCAGTCGAGCGGCGCCGAGACCGGGGCGCCGGGCTTCGGCCGGACGCTGTAGGCCGAGGCGATCGTGCGGTCGCGGGCATTCTGGTTGTAGTCGACGAAGACCTTCTCGCCGCGCTCCTCCTTCCACCACTTCGTCGTCACCCGGCCCGGTAGGCGCCGTTCGAGCTCGCGCCCGAAGGCGATCGCCGCGTGCCGGACGTCGGTGAACGTCCAGCGCGGCTCGATGCGCACGTAGATGTGGATGCCCCGCCCGCCGCTCGTCTTCGGGAACCCCACGTAGCCGAGGTCGCCGAGCAGGACCCGCGCCTCGGCGGCGATGCGCACCGCGTCCTCGAAGTCGGTGCCCGGCTGCGGATCGAGATCGATGCGCAGTTCGTCGGGGTGGTCGACGTCGGCGCGGCGCACGGGCCACGGGTGGAACGTGATCGTCCCCATCTGCGCGGCCCAGCCGACCACCGCGATCTCGGTCGGGCAGATCTCGTCCGCGTGACGCCCGGAGGGGAACTGGATCCGCGCAGTCTCGACGTACTCGGGCGCCCCCTTGGGGATGCGCTTCTGGTAGAAGGCGTCGCCGCCGCGCGGGTCTTCGCGGGTGGCCAGCACCATCCCGGGGTGCACACCCTTCGGCCACCGCTCGAGCGTCGTGGGACGGTCGCGCAGCGCCCGCAGGATGCCGGGCCCGACGGCGAGGTAGTACTCCACCACCTCGAGCTTCGTGACCTCGGCGGTGCGCTCGGTCGCCGGGAAGATCACGCGCTGCGGGTTGCTCACGCGCAGCTCGCGCCCGCCGGCGTCGAGCTCCATCGCCTCGGCCTTGGCCATGGCGGGAGCATGACCGACGCGGCGGCGACTGCCTCGTACGCGCGTCGACGTCCCCGCCCGGACCCCCGTCACGACGTGAAGCCCCACCGGCTCCTGCCGATCGAAAGACTGTCGTGACGATCTCCCAGCTCCCCAGCCGACGCCGCGCCTGGGCGACCCTCGCCGTCGCCGGCACGACCCTGGCCGCGAGCGCCCTGCTGGCCGCGATGCTGCTCGGCGCCGGGGCCGTTGCGTTCGTCCCGCTGCTCGGGGCCGCGGCCCTCACCGGCTGGGCGATGTCCGCCTGCCTGCGCGTGCCCACGGCGGTGGTGGTCCTGCGCGACGAGCGGCCCGACGCGCTCACCACCGGGCACCTGGAGGCGCTGCGCCGCGAGCTGGCCGAGCTTCCCGAGACCGCGCACCCGCTCGGGCTCTAGCCCGCGGGCGCGATCACCGCCTGGGTCTGGGTCACCTTCGCCACGAGCCGGCCGTCCTCGTCGCAGAGCTCGGTCTCGACCACCGCCACGCGCCGGCCGGCATGCAGCGGCCGAGAGGTGGCCGTGACGTCTCCGCCCCGCACCGCGCGCAGGAAGTTCGTCTTGGACTCGATCGTCGTCGTGGCATGCCGGTCGTCGGGCAGGTTCAGGAACGCGCACAGCGCGCCCGTGCTGTCGGCAAGCGCCATCAGCAGGCCGCCGTGCAGGACGCCGCCGTCGGTGCAGCGCGCCGGGTCCCACGCCACGCGGCCGCGGACCTCCTGCGGCCCCGCGGCCACGAGTTCCGCGCCGAGGAGCTCGATGAACGGCATGCTGGCCCAGAGGGCTTGCGCCTGATCGGTGCTGGTCTTCGTCATCGGCGTCGATGATCGCCTGCGCAGCAGCGGGGTTCCATGACCTCCGACGTCACGTCGCCGGCGACGGCGCAAGGTCGCCCAAGGATGGACCTAGGTTGCTCGAAGCGGGCAGCCGGCTCCCGCACAGTGCGTCCCATGAACCGCAGCCCGCTCAAGAAGCTCATCGCCGGCCTCGCCGCCCTGGGCGCCGTCGCCGCCGTCGCACCCGGTGCGCAGGCCGCCACGGTCTCGCAGTCCAACGGCGTCCTGGCCGTCACCGCCCAGCCCGGCGAGACGAACAACATGCGCCTGACGCTCACCGACACCTACCTCGAGGTCCTCGAGAACAACTCGGGCGGCGTCACCCCGCTGGCCGGCACGACCTGCATCCGCTTCTCGCCCGGGCACGCCCGCTGCAACCTCACGGGCGTGAGCTTCGTCCGCGTCTACGGCGGCGACCTGCACGACTACCTCTACGCCGAGCTCTACGGCACGCGCGCCTTCCAGATGTACGGCGGCCCCGGCAACGACTACGTGGACGTGGCCGGCACGCGCGACAACCGCGCCTTCCTCTACGGCGAGGACGGCGACGACCAGGTCTACGGCCGCCAGTTCGGCGACACCGCCTACGGCGGGCCGGGCAACGACACGATCGGCCTCGGCGACGGCAGCGACACGGCCAACGGCGGCCCCGGCGCCGACCGCATCGACACCGGCGCGGGCGACGACTTCGTCTACGCCAAGGACAGCGCCCGGGACGTCGTGGCCTGCGGCCTGGGCACCGACTGGGCGCAGATCGACCGCAGCTGGTACCTGACCGACAGCGTCAGCGGCTGCGAGACCCTCGCCTCCTGACGACCCCCATCTCCGCGTCGGTGACGGCCCGCCCCGGTGGCGGGCCGTCGCGCGTGGTGGGTACGCTCGCGCCGGCCCGATGCCCCTGCGCTCGCCCATCGCCCAGCACGCGTCCTCGCCCGAGGAGCTGCGCGAGCGCCTGGAGGCAGAGCGCGAGGGACTGCCGTACCTGGTGTGGCGCGACGAGCACGACGCTCAGGTCATCCGGCCGCTGCCCGACGACCCGCCGCGCCTGACCGTCGGCCGGCGCGACGGCTGCGACATCCGGCTGGCGTGGGACCACAAGGTCTCGCGGCTGCACGCGCAGCTCGAGCTCGTCGGCGAGGAGTGGACGGTCGCCGACGACGGCCTCTCCCACAACGGCACCCACGTCGGCGAGGAGCGCATCCGCGGCCAGCGGCGGCTGCGCGACGGCGACCTGGTGCTGTTCGGCGAGACGGTGGTCGCCTTCTGCGACCCGCGGGCCGACGGCTCGGTGATGACCCAGACCGCCGGGTCGATGCAGCACGGCCCGCGGCTGAGCGCCGGCGACCGCGACGTCCTCGCCGCGCTGTGCCGCCCGCTGCTGGCCTCGTCGTACGCCGCGCCTGCCAGCAACGCCGACATCGCGGCGGAGCTGCACCTCAGCATCGCGGCGGTCAAGAGCCGCCTGCATTCGCTCTTCGAGCGCTTCGGACTCGAAGGGCTGCCGCAGAACCAGAAGCGCGCGGCGCTCGCCGCGCAGGCGCTGCAGTCCGGCCTCACCGGCGATGGCTGACGCGCGGGTCCGCCGCGGCGGCCCGGCCGACGCGGACGCGATCGGCCGCCTGCTGCACGACTTCAACACCGAGTACGACGACGTGACGCCCGGCCCCCGGGCGCTGGCCGGCCGCGTCCGCAAGCTGCTGGCGGACGGCGCGTTCGTGGTGCTGCTGGCCGGCGACGGACCCGACGGCCTGGCCGTCCTGCGCTTCCGGCCCTCGATCTGGACCGCTGCGCTCGAGTGCTACCTCGCCGAGCTGTACGTCGTGCCGGCGCTCCGCGGCCGGGGCCTCGGCCGCGCCCTGCTGGAGGCCGCCATAGAGACGGCCCGGGCGCAGGGCGCCGACCACATGGACCTCGGCACGAGCGAGGACGACCGCGCCGCACGCGCCCTCTACGAGCGCCTGGGCTTCAGCAACCGGGAGGGCGGCCCGGACGGCCCGGTGATGTACGTGTACGAGCGCGCCCTCTGAGCACGCGGGCCCCGACCGCCGGCCGCGGCCGCCCGCCGCGAGTACTGTCAGCGCTGATGGCCTTCGCCCCGGAGCGCAACGCCACCGCCGGGTTCGTGCAGCAGCTGTCCCGCGCGCGGGAGCAGTACGCGCTCCCGCCCCGGCTGCGCGACCTCGGCGAGCGCGTGGTGCACCGGTCGCTGGAGCTGCTGTTCCCGCACTTCGCCGCCGAGGTCGGCGGCCGGGCCGGCGCCGTGGCCGACGAGCTGGCCGCGCTGCGCACCCTGCTGGGCGACGCGCTGCGGATGCCGGAGACCCACTGCGCCGACCCGGACGCCGTCGTCGAGCGCTTCTTCGCCGCCCTGCCCGGCATCCGCGCCGCGCTGCTGCTCGACGCCCAGGCCATCTACGACGGCGATCCCGCCGCGCACTCGGTGGACGAGGTGATCGTCGCCTACCCGGGCTTCTACGCCACGGCGGTCTACCGCCTGGCCCATCAGTTGCAGGGCTGCGAGGTCCCGCTGGTGCCGCGGGTGCTGACCGAGATCGCCCACCGCGACTCCGGCGTCGACATCCACCCGGGCGCGCGGATCGGCGCGTCGTTCGCCATCGACCACGGCACCGGCATCGTGATCGGCGAGACGGCGGTGCTCGGGGACCGCGTCAAGCTGTACCAGGGCGTCACGCTGGGGGCGCTGAGTGTCGAGAAGCGGATGGCGAAGACCAAGCGCCACCCGACGATCGGCGACGACGTCGTCATCTACGCGAACGCCACGATCCTCGGCGGCGACACCGTGATCGGCAGCGGCAGCCGCATCGGCGGCAACGTCTGGCTGACGCGCAGCGTGCCCGCCCACTCGGTCGTGACGCCGACCGCCCGCGTGGATCGCGCCGACCGCGACGACGAGCCGCTCGACTTCAACATCTAGCCAGGGAGAGACCTCGTGAAGGCCGCCAACATCCTCGAGACGATCGGGGACACCCCCCACATCCGCATCAACCGGCTCTACGCCGACCGGCCGGGCGTGGAGGTGTGGATGAAGGCCGAGCGCGCCAATCCCGGCGGCTCGATCAAGGACCGCATCGGCCTCTCGATGATCGAGGAGGCCGAGCGCCAGGGCCTGCTGGGCCCCGACAGCACGATCGTCGAGCCGACCTCCGGCAACACCGGCATCGGCCTGGCCATGGTCGCCGCCGTCCGCGGCTACAAGCTCATCCTGGTCATGCCGGAGTCGATGTCGCTGGAGCGCCGGCGGCTGATGGCCGCCTACGGCGCGCAGCTCGAGCTGACGCCCCGCGAGGGCGGGATGAAGGCGGCGATCGCCCGCGCCGACGAGCTCGTCGAGCAGCTCGACGCCGCGTGGATGCCCCAGCAGTTCGAGAACGACGCGAACCCGCAGATCCACCGCACGGCGACGGCGGCGGAGATCCTGCGCGACTTTCCCGACGGCGTCGACTTCCTCATCACCGGCGTCGGCACCGGGGGGCACATCACGGGCGTCAGCGAGGCGCTGAAGGAGCGCTTCCCGCAGCTGCAGACGTTCGCCGTGGAGCCGGCCAAGTCGCCGGTCATCAGCGGCGGCGAGCCCAGCCCGCACCGGCTGCAGGGCATCGGCGCCGGGTTCCTGCCGGCCAACCTCCACACCGCCACCCTCGACGGCGCCATCCAGGTCGCCGAGGAGGACGCCTACGCATTCGCCGTGCGCGCCGCGCGCGACGAGGGGATCTTCGTCGGGCCGTCGTCGGGCGCCGCGCTGGCCGCCGTGGCCCAGAAGCTCCCGGAGATCCCCGACGGCAGCACGGTGCTCACGTTCTGCTACGACACGGGCGAGCGGTACTTCTCCGTCGAGGGCCTCTTCGACTCCGACGGCACCTCGGTGCAGGTGGGCGCCCGCCCGTAGCGCGCGGGCGGCGCCGGGACATGCGCGCCGGTACGGCGACGGCGCTCGCAGCGGCCGCGGCGCTCGCGCTCGGCGCGGGCGTCGTCGCGGGCGCGGGCGGCGACGACGACGCCGGCCGCTCGCTGCCCCCGCCGGCGCCCCAGCGGCAGGCCGTGGGACCGGCCACGAGCGTCATCTTCCTGCTGGGCGACGGCATGGGCGCGGGGGCGCGCGCCCTGATCCGCCGGGCCACCGGCGAGCGCCTGCAGATGGACGCGCTGCCACGCAGGGCCAGGGTCCGCACGGACCCCGCCGAGCCGGACGGGGCGGTCACCGACTCCGCGGCCGCGGCGACCGCGTTCGCGACCGGCCACAAGACCAGCAACGGCGCGGTGGCCGTCGACCCGGCCGGCCGTCCGCTGCCCACGATCCTCGAGCGCGCCAAGGCGGCCGGCAAGGCGACCGGGCTGGTCACCACCTCCCTTCTCACCGACGCGTCCCCTGCGGCGTTCGCCGCGCACGTCGCGGATCGCCGCGAGCACGAGGAGATCGCCCGCCAGTACCTCGATCGCACGCGGCCCGACGTGCTGCTCGGGGGCGGAGCGCGCGCGTTCGGCGCCGGCCTCCTGGCGCGCGCCGAGCGCCTGGGCTACGAGGTGCTGCACTCCGCGCGCGAGATGCGCGCCAGCCGGGGGCGGCGCCTGCTGGGCCTGTTCGCGAGCGGGCCGCTGTTCCACGCCGCGCCGGAGCCCGACGGCGTCTACGCGCCGCCGGTCTCGCTGGCGGCCATGACGCGCAAGGCGCTCACGACGCTCGGGCGCCACCGCCGCGGGTTCTTCCTGCTCGTCGAGGAGGAGGCGATCGACGAGCTGGCCCACGCCAACAACGCCGAGCTGGTCGCCGCCGCGGGCGTCGCGTTCGACGCCGCGGTGGGCGCGGCCCGCGCCTACGCGCGCCGCCATCCCAGCACGCTCGTGGTCGTCGGCGGGGACCACGAGACCGGCGGTCTGTCGGTCGTCGACGGCGGCCGGCCGGCGGGCCCGGGCGAGGACGGCCCGTTCACCCGGGCCGCGGGCGGCCCGCCCTTCCTCGCGGCCTGGACGACGACGGCGCACACCGCCCGCGACGTGCCGTTCAGCGCGTCGGGCCCCGGGGCGGGCGCGATCGCCGGAACGCTCGACAACACCGCGATCCACGACGTCCTGTCCGCGGCGCTGCTCGGCCGTCGCCGCCCGTAGCGGCCCTACGCGGGGCGCACGTCGTAGCGCTGGCCCGCCGCGCGCAGGCGCTCCACGAGCACGTCGCCCATCCCGGTCGCGGGCGTCAGCACCCCGGCCGCCGGCGGCAGGCGCGCCGTGTCGAGGGCGAGCGCGAGCGCCGCCTCGCCGAGCATGACCGCGGTCGCCTTGTAGCCCGGGTCGCCCTGGGCCTCGATCTCGCACACGAGCTTGGCGCCGCTGGTCGTCGTCGTGTGGATGTCGATGCGGAAGAACCCCTTCTCGCGCGCCCGCTCACCGGGGCCCTCTCCCGGCGCCGGCAGCACGCGGTCCAGGAGCTTGCGCGTCGGCGGCAGCGCCAGGCCCGCCATCATCGCGCCCAGGCCGCCGGCGATCGCGCCCGCCTTCACGGGGCCCAGGGGCAGCCCGCCGCCCAGCATCAGCTCGCGGTAGCGCAGCGACCGGCCGTAGTCGTGGCCGCGCAGCGCGTTGCTGCGGCGGACGACGCGGGTGTTGACGGTGCCCATCACGAACGGCGCCAGCCAGCCCCCGAGCTCCGGGTCGCGGATGACCCCTACCGGATCGCGCTCCGGGCCCAGGTCGGGCTCGCTCGCGCGGTCCGGGCTCAGGCCGTAGGGGTCGAGCATGACCTTGCGACTGGCCTTGCTGGCCTTCGCCTCGTCGAGCTGGCCGCGCAGCGAGTCGATCGTCCCGCCGCTGGCCCCGCCGCGCAGGCCCTTGACGACGTACGTGGTGTCGGTGAGCGTCCCCAGACCGTGGGCGGCCGCGTGCTCGGCCAGCAGCAGGACGCCCAGGTCGGACGGGATCGAGTCGAACCCGCACGTATGGACGATCCGGGCGCCGCTGGCCTTCGCCGGCGCGTCGGCCACGTCGATCGAGCGGCGCATGAAGAGCACCTCGCCGGTCAGGTCGGCGTAGTGGGTGCCGGCCGCGGCGCAGGCCTCGACCAGCGGCAGGCCGTAGCGGTGATAGGGGCCGACGGTGGTCGCCACGGCGGTCGTCGACGCGGCGAGCTGGGCCATCGCGCCCGGGTCGAGGCTGTCGGCGGC
>DASPKC010000314.1:0-7559 GCA_035628295.1 Baekduia sp. | reverse complement strand
GTGGCCCGGCAGGTCCTGCGCGGCTACCAGGCGCCCGCCGACGGCGTGCCCAGCGAGCACCTGCCGACGCGCCGCGCCGCCGCCCGCGAGAAGTTCGCGTGGCTGCTGGAGACCATGACGGCGAATGACTAGGCGCGGGGTCGCGCTGGGCGCCGCGGTCCTCGCGGTGGCCGGGTGCGGCGGTGCGCAGGACGAGGCCCCGGCGCGCGCCGCGGCCGGTGGCGGGGCGGCGGCGCGCGTCGACCGCTTCGACGCCGGCCGCGCCCTCGACCTCGTGCGCCTGCAGCTGTCCTACGGCCAGCGGCCCGCGGGGTCGGCCGCGCTGCGGCGGCTGGCGCCGCGACTGCGCGAGCGCCTGCCGCGCGGGCGCTTCGAGGCGGTCCCGGGCCATCCCGGCCTGCGCAACGTCGTCGGGCAGATCCCCGGCGCGCGGCCGGCCATCGTGCTCGGCGCGCACTACGACACCGAGGCGTTCCCCGAGGGCTTCGTCGGCGCCAACGACTCGGCGGCGGGCACGGCGGCGGTCCTGGAGGCCGCGCGGGCGCTGCGGCGCCTGCGCCGCCCGGCGGGCGCGCCCGAGATCCGCTTCGTCCTCTTCGACGGCGAGGAGGAGCCGCGGCCGACCGACGACTTCTACCGCGACGCGCTGCGCGGATCGAAGGCCTATGTCGCGGCCCACCGCCGTGAGGTCGGCGCCATGGTGCTGCTGGACTACGTCGGCAACCGGGGGCTGCGGCTGCCGCGGGAGGGCACGAGCGACCCCCGCCTGTGGGCGCGCCTGCGGTCGGCCGCCAGCCGCGTGGGCAAGGCCTCGACGTTCCCGCCGGGCACCGGCACGGGGGTCCTGGACGACCACACGCCGTTCCTGCGGGCCGGGATCCCGGCGATCGACCTCATCGACTTCACCTACCGGTACGCGGACACGCTCGAGGACACGATCGACAAGCTCGACGCCCGCAGCCTCGACGCGGTGGGGGAGACGGTGGTCGAGCTGCTGCGCGACAGCCGTACACTGGTCGGTCGATGAGCACCTCTGTCGAGAAGCTCCTGCTGGCAACGCCGCGCGGGTACTGCGCCGGCGTCGACCGCGCCGTGCAGACCGTGGAGAAGGCGCTCGAGCACTACGGCGCGCCGGTCTACGTCCGCAAGGAGATCGTCCACAACAAGCACGTGGTCGAGCAGCTGCGTGCCCGCGGCGCGGTGTTCGTGGAGGAGCTCGACGACTCGATCCCCGAGGGCGCGATGACGGTGTTCTCCGCCCACGGCGTGGCGCCGCACGTGCACGCCGACGCCGAGCGCCGCGGCCTGCGGACGATCGACGCCACCTGTCCGCTGGTGACCAAGGTCCACCGCGAGGCGGTCAAGTTCGCCTCCGAGGGCTACACGATCGTCCTCATCGGCCACGCCGGCCACGAGGAGGTCGAGGGCACGATGGGGGAGGCGCCCGACCACATCGTGCTGGTGGAGACCGAGCAGGACGTGGCGGAGCTCGAGATCGACGATCCCGAGAAGGTCGCCTACATCTCGCAGACGACACTGTCGGTCGACGAGACCCGCACGATCATCGCCGCGCTGCGCGAGAAGTTCCCGGCCATCACCGGTCCGCGTACCGATGACATCTGCTACGCCACGACCAACCGGCAGGCGGCGGTCAAGCAGATGGCGCCGCACTGCGATCTCGTGCTCGTCATCGGGTCGAAGAACTCGTCGAACTCCAACCGGCTCGTGCAGGTCGCGCGGGAGCTGGGCGCCGCGTCGCACCTCATCGACAACGAGACGGAGATCGACGAGACCTGGCTCGCCGGCGTGCGCGTCGTGGGGATCACCTCCGGCGCCAGCGCGCCCGAGGAGCTCGTGCAGCGCCTGGTCGGCTGGTTTCGCGAGCGGGGCGTGGAGGACGTCGAGGACTTCCAGGTCCTGCAGGAGGACGTGCGCTTCATGCTGCCCAAGCAAATCCGCCAGGCCATGGCCGGCGCCGCGGCTTGACGTCCGCCTGCTGACAGGAGTACACCGTCTCCATGGCCACCGGGGACGGCTGGGCCGTGGTGCACCGCGACGAGCTCGAGCGCACTGGGACGTGGTCCCTCGTGCGCCGCGGGCTCGCGCTGCGGAGCTTCGGCGTGAACCTCGTGAGCATCGCGCCGGGGACGGCGATCCCCGAGCACGACGAGACCGCGCGCGACCAGGAGGAGGTCTTCTTCGTCCTGTCGGGCGCGCCGACCCTCGTGCTCGACGGGCAGGATCATGCGGCGCCGGCGGGGACCTTCGCCCGCGTCGACCCGTCGCTGCGGCGCACCATGCGCAACGACGGCGACACGGCGGCGGACGTCCTGATCATGTCCGCGCCGACCGGCAGCGGCTACGAGCCGATGGACTGGGCATGACGAGCGCGGCGGACGTCCGCGCGGTCATCGACCGCTACAACGAAGCCTGGAACGCGCACGACACCGACACGATCGTGGAGCTGCACGCGCCGGACATGGTCTTCGAGAACCACACGGCCGGCGAGCGCGCCCAGGGCGCCGCGGTGCGCGACCACATCCAGCGGATCTTCGACGCCTGGCCCGACATCCGGTTCGAGACCCGCCGCCTCTACGTCCGCGAGGACCTCGTCGCGCAGGAGTGGACCGCCACGGCCACGCACCTGAGCGAGCTGCGCCGCGGCGACCTCGTCGCGCCGCCCTCCGGCAACGCCGTCTCGTGGAAGGGCGTGGACGTCATCCCGCTCGAGGACGGTCTCATCAAGCGCAAGGACGTCTACTCGGACTCGGTGACGATCCTGCGGGCGGTCGGCCTGCTGGACTGATCGGCCGCGCCGCTCAGCCGGCGGTCTTGCGGCGCAGGCGCTCCAGGCGCTCGTCCCAGCGCGCGCCGGCGGCGGCCATCCACGCCATCGCCTCGCCCAGCGGCTCGGGCTCGAAGCGGTAGCGCGCCTCGCGCCCGGAGCGCTGCACCTCGGCCAGGCCGGCGTCGCGCAGGACGGCGAGGTGCTTGGCGACCGCCTGGCGCGAGACCGGCAGCTCGCGCGCGAGCGCTGACGCGCTCAGCTCGCCGCGCTCGGCCAGCAGGCGCGCGACCTCGCGTCGCGTGGGGTCGCCGAGCGCGTGGAAGACGTCGGTCATGCCAGGGCCAGCGGCCCGCGCGCGGCGCCGGTGACCACGGAGGTCGAGACGGCCCGCAGCACGCGCACCGGCACCTCCACGACCGTGACGCGCGTCGCGTCCTGCACCTCGTCGAGGACGACGTCGACGACCGTCCCGCGATCGGGCACCCAGCGCAGCGTCAGCCGCCGCGGCGCGTCCTCCTCGAGCACCTCGGCGTCCTCCCCGAGCCAGTCGAGCTCACGCACGTGCTCCCAGGCGGCGTCGCGATCGGTGTCGAGGACCACCTCGCGGACGACGGCGCCGGCCTCCTCTTGCAACTCCATGGTTGCGGATGCTACACCTGCAACCACATGGTTGCGAGAAGAAAGGACCCCACCATGGCCCAGGTCATCCCGATGGTCGTCGAGCAGTCGCCCCGCGGCGAGCGCTCGTTCGACATCTACTCCCGCCTGCTCAACGACCGCGTGGTCTTCCTCGGCTCGCCGATCGATGACGACGTGGCGAACCTCGTCGTCGCCCAGCTGCTGCACCTCGAGGCCGACGACCCCGACAAGGACATCGCCCTCTACGTCAACACGCCCGGCGGCAACGCCTACAGCGCGCTGGCCATCTACGACGCCATGCAGCACGTGCGCTGCGACGTGCAGACGATCTGCTGCGGGATCGCGATGAGCGGCGGCTCGCTCGTGCTGGCCGGGGGCACGCCCGGCAAGCGCTCCTGCCTGCCCAACGGCCGCGTGCTCATCCACCAGCCGTCGGGCGGCTTCCAGGGCCAGTCGACCGACATCGCGATCCACGCCAAGGAGGCGCTGGCGCTGCGCGAGCGCTTCGAGGAGCTCTACGCCCAGCACACCGGCCAGGACCAGGCCCGGGTGCACGCCGACATGGAGCGCGACCGCTTCTTCGCCGCCGCCGACGCCGTGGCCTACGGACTGTGCGACCGCGTGCTCGACCGTCGCGCCGGCGTGCCGCGGGAGGGGCGGGCGGCGTAGCCGGCGCCAGCGCGCCGGTCCCTGGCAGCATGGGCGCCGCATGCGGGCGCTCGTGGTCTCCGACCTGCACCTCGGCGGCGCCACGGGCGCCGACGTCCTGCGCCACGACGGCGTGCCGCGCGCCCGGCTGCTCGAGGCGCTCGACGGCGTCGACGTCCTGGTCCTGCTCGGCGACACGCTCGAGCTGCGCCACGGCCCGGCCCGCCGGGCGCTCGCGGCGGCGGCGCCGGGGCTGCAGGCCATCGGCGACGCGCTGGCGCCGGGCGCCGAGGTCGTGCTCGTCGCGGGCAACCACGACCACGCGCTCGTCGGCCCGTGGCTGGACCACACGACCCGGCCGCTGGGCCTCGAGACGCGGGTGCGGCCCGCCACGGCGTCGCCGCTGGGCCGCCGGATGGCCGACCTCCTCGGGGCGCAGCGCACCTCGGTCGCCTACCCCGGCGTGTGGCTGCGCGACGACGTCTACGCCGTGCACGGCCACTACCTCGACGTGCACGGCACCGTGCCCACGTTCGAGCGCATCGCCGCCGGCGTGATGCTGCGCCTCGGCGCGGCGCTGCCGGAGGGCCCGTGCGTGGCCGAGGACTACGAGCGGGCGCTCGCGCCGCTGTACGCCTGGATGCACAGCGCCGCCCAGCGCGCGCCGGAGGGACGCATGGCCGCGGGCTCCGGGCGGGCGGCCAGGACCTACGAGATGCTGCAGGGCGACGGGCACCGGCCGGTGCGCTCGCGGCTGCTCGCCGCGGCGTTCCCGCTCGGCGTCAAGGGCCTCTCGCGCCTGGTCGGCCCGCTGCAGAGCGACCTCCGCGGCCACGCGCTGCGCCGCAACGGCATCGTGGCCCACGGGGAGGCGCTGCGGCGCCTGGGCGTCGACGCCGCGCACGTCGTCTACGGCCACACCCACCGCACCGGCCCGCTGCCGGGTGACGATCACGGCGAGTGGGTCGCGCCGCTGGGCTCGCGGCTGCACAACTGCGGCAGCTGGGTCTACGAGACGCACTTCCTCTCCGGGTCCGAGGGCTCGTCGCCCTACTGGCCGGGCGGCGCGGTCGTCGTCGAGGGCGACGCGGACCCGCGGGTGGTGCGCCTGCTGGAGAACGTGCCCGCGGCCGCGCTCAGGGCGCCAGACCCGGCGTGAAGCAGACGGCGTGGCAGGTCACGCCCTCCCCGGCTGCGAACTCGAGGACCGCCTCGGTGTGCGCGTCGTGGCGCACGAGCAGGTGGCAGCCGGTGTACGGGACGGCGCGGCGCTCGCCGTTGACGGTGATTGCGCCCTCGCCCTCCAGGACCGCCCAGACCTCGCCGGCCTCGTAGGGGCCCGACCAGGCGCCGGGCTGGTCAGCCGTGGGGACGGCGAGCATCGCGGCCGGGTCGTCCTCGGGACGCAGGGGGCCGACCAGGTCGCGCTCGAGGCCCAGCAGCTCCTGGATGGCCTCCTCGGTCTCGGCGTAGCCGCCCTCGCCGTAGTGGTACTGCGCCAGCTTGTGCTCGGCGTTGAAGAGGTAGCGCGCGGGCCAGCCGCGGTTGTCGTAGGCCTTCCAGAGCTTCATGTCGGTGTCGAGCAACACCGGGTGGACGATCCCGAGACGCTCGACGGCGGCCCGCACGGCGTCCTCGTCGTGGGAGGGCGGGAACCCGGGGCTGTGGACGCTCACCACGCGCAGGCCGTCGGCCTCGTAGCGCTCGTGCCAGGCCTGGACGTAGGGCAGGGTGCGCAGCGAGTTCACGCGGCAGAAGTCCCAGAACTCGACGAGGACCGGGCGCCCGCGCTGCTGGTCCAGGCGCAGCAGCGACACGTTGAGCCAGGTCGCCGGGCGGGGGAACGGCGGAGCCGGGATGGTGTCGACGGGCGGCTTCACGAGCAGCCGGGCACGGTAGCCGTTCGGCTAGCTTGCAGGCCGTGTCGCAGCGCGCGCGGATCGCCATCATCGTGATCGCCGCCGTCGGGCTCGTGATCGCGTTCTTCGCGGCCCGGGGCAGCGAGGACGCCGACGACCCGCCGGTGGGCCAGGGCGCCACGACCCCGGCGCAGACGTCGACGGGCCGTCCGGAGGGCGGCACCGAGGCCCCCGCGGAGGCGCCGGCGCGCACCACGCCGCCGGCACCCGAGATCCCCGTCGTCCGGGTCAGGGCCGGCAAGCCCGTGGGGGGCGTCCAGCGGCTCGATTTCGAGGAGGGCGAGCGCGTGCGCTTCCGCGTGCGCGCCGACGCCGCCGACGAGGTGCACGTCCACGGCTACGACGTGACCAAGCCGGTCGGTCCCGGCCGGGCGACCCTCTTCTCCTTCGACGGCGAGCTCACGGGGCGCTTCGAGGTCGAGCTGCACGGCGTGGGCGCCGAGATCGCCTCCCTGCGCGTCTCGCCGTGAGCCGCCGCTGTCGGATCGCCGCCGCCGCCGGCGGCGCGCTGCTGGCTGCCGCCCTGCTGACGCCGGCCGGGGCGTCCGCGCACGGCCTGGTGGGGCGCCAGGACCTGCCCATCCCCCGCTGGCTGTTCGCCTGGGGTGCCGCGGTGGTGCTCGTGGCGTCGTTCGTGGCGCTCGGGACGCTGTGGGCCAAGCCCCGCCTGCAGGCGGTCCGTGAGCGCCGGGTCGCCGGCCTGCCGCGGGCTCTGGAGGTCGTGCTCGGGCTGCTCGGCATCGCGGCGTTCGCGGCGGTCGTGTACGCCGGCTTCGCGGGCACGCAGACCCCCACGGCGAACCTGGCGCCGACCGCCATCTACGTGGTCCTCTGGGTCGGCGTCCCCGTGCTCAGCCTGCTCTTCGGCGACGTGTTCCGGGCCGTCAACCCCTGGCGCGCGGTCGCTCGCGGCGTCGGCTGGGCGGCCAAGCGCGTCGCCGGCCGCGGCGGGCTGCCCGAGCCGCTGCCCTACCCCGAGCGGCTAGGCCGCTGGCCGGCCGCGCTCGGGCTGCTGGCCTTCGCCTGGGTCGAGCTGGTCTGGGCCCAGCGCGACGATCCCTCGTCGCTGGCCGTCCTCGCCCTCGTCTACGCGGCGGTGCAGCTGCTCGGCATGGCGCTGTACGGCGTCGAGCCCTGGACGCGGCGCGGTGACGCGTTCAGCGCCTACTTCTCGCTCGTGGCGCGCATGTCGCCGCTGCGCTGGCAGCGCCGCGGGATGTGGGTGCGCCCCGTCCTCGGCGGCGTGCCGTCGCTGTCGCCGGTGCCGGGGACCGTCGCGCTGCTGTGCGTCCTCATCGGGACCACGAGCTTCGACGGCCTCACCCAGGGGACCCTGTGGAACGACGTGGCGCCCGACCTCCAGGCGTTCTTCGGCGACCTGGGCCTCAACCAGGACCGCGCCATCGAGGCCGCCTTCACCGTCGGCATGCTCGTGTGCGTCCTGGGCGTCGCGGCGCTGTACCGCCTCGGCGTGGAGGGGGTGCGCACCGTCGGCGCGGGCCGGCCGGCGCGCGAGCTCGCGGGCGCGTTCGTGCACTCGCTCGTGCCGATCGCGCTCGCCTACG
>DASPKC010000313.1:0-11913 GCA_035628295.1 Baekduia sp. | reverse complement strand
GCTCGTCGGTGCGCAGGGGGCCGTCGTGGGCGTCGACCCCGCGCCGGCGATGCGGGCGATGACGGAGCGCCGGGTGGAGGGGGCCGCGAACGCCGAGGTGCTCGACGGCGGCGCCACGGCGATCCCGCTCGACGACGACAGCGTGGACCGGGCCCTGTCGGTGCAGGTCCTGGAGTACGTCGCGGACGTCGAGGCCGCGCTCGCCGAGCTGCACCGCGTCCTGCGTCCCGGCGGCCGGCTCGTGATCTGGGACGTCGACTGGTCCACGCTCTCCTGGCACGCCGAGGACGCCGACCGGGCGGCGCGCGTGCTCGCGGCGTGGGACGGCCACGTCGCGCACCCTGCGCTGCCGCGGCGGCTCGGCGGCCTGCTGCGGGCGGGCGGGTTCGCCGACGTCGGCTGCGCCGGCCACGCCTTCACGACGATCGACGCCGACCTCCAGACCTACGGCGGCCTCGCCGCCCCCATGGTCGCCCAGTGGCTCGAGACAGTCGAGGACCCGGCGCTGGCGCAGGACGGCCGCGGCTGGGTCGAGGAGCAGCGCCGCCTCGGCGAGCAGGGGGCCTACTTCTTCTCGGTGACGCAGTGCTGCTTCACCGCGACCCGGCCCGCCTAGGGCTTCTGCGCCAGCGCGTCCGGCGGGCACGCCGGACGATCCGGTAACGCTGCCGGGACGCCGCGGGCGCAGGCCGCCGACCCCCCCCGCGCCCGCTGCCGCACTCCGTCGTGGAGTGGGGCGGGGTGGGCCGCTCCGCGGAGGTCTTCGTGTACGACACGCACGGCCACAACACCGTCGTCATCGACTCGGCCGAGGGCAAGCTCCTGGTCCGAAGCCTCACGGCGAGCGCATCGTCGCCGGCGCCGGCTGCGCCTGGTCGGCCAAGTGGCGCTCGGTCGCCTGCAAGCGGCCGTACAAGACCAACGTGCTCCTGCACGGCGCCGACGACCGCGCCCGGGTGACCGAGGCCGCGCGGAGCACCTTCGCCACCGAGGTCTGGGGCGGCCAGGGCACCGACGTCCTGCGGTCGGACGCGGGCTACGACACGTCCCCGGAGGGCCCGGAGGGGATCGACACGCTCGACCTCTCGACGGTCCCCTACGGCGTGCGGGCCGACCTCAACGTCTGCCGCCTCGGCTTCCACGGCACGCAGGCCGCCGGCCTGGTGCAGGCCATGGAGCGCGTGATCGGGACGTCGTACAACGACCGCCTGGGGGGCGACGCGGGGGCCAACGTGCTGGTCGGCGGCAGGGGCGTGGACTGGCTGACCGGCGAGGACGGCCCGGACCGCATCGACAGCAACGACGGCGGCGCCGACACCGTGCGGTGCAGCGCCGGGGCCGACACCTACGTCGGCGACGCCGCCGACCGGCGCGAGGGCTGCTGACCGGGTGCGAGGGGACCCACGTGGTCCCCCTCGATCCGCTTCCGCCCGCACGAGGTGGCCGTTACGGTTGCGCCGATGCTGCGGCCAGGGGACCAGGTGGCCGGCTTCCGGGTCGACGCGGTCATCGGCAAGGGCGGCATGGGCGTGGTCTACGAGGCGACGCAACTGTCGCTCGAGCGCAAGGTCGCGCTCAAGGTGCTCGCGCCGGACCTCGCCGAGGACGAGGACTTCCGTCGGCGCTTCCGCCGCGAGGGGCGGCTGCAGGCGGCCGCCGACCACCCGAACATCGTCACGGTCCACGAGGCGGGCGAGACCGAGCAGGGGCTGTACATCGCGATGCGGCTCATCCGCGGGCCGACGCTGCGCGACCTCGTACGCGGCGTCGACCGCGACGACCGCCGCCTCGTGCACGTGCTCGACCAGGTGGCAGGTGCGCTCGACGCGGCCCACGAGGTCGGACTCGTCCATCGCGACGTGAAGCCCGCCAACGTCCTGATCGGCCCGCAGGACCACGCGTTCCTGGCCGACTTCGGCATCACCCGCAGCCGGGACACCAACACGCTCACGCAGACGGGCATGCTGCTCGGCACGCTCGCGTACGTCGCGCCCGAGGTGATCAACGGCGGCCCGCCCAGCGCGGCGAGCGACCTCTACGCGTTCGCGGCGATGACGTACGAGTGCCTGACCGGCGCCCAGCCCTATCCGCGCGAGCACGACGGCGCGGTCCTCCAGGCCCATCTGACCGAACCGGTCCCGTCGGTCCGCGGGCGACGGCCGGACCTGCCGGCCGCGGTCGACGCCGTGATCTCGGCGGGGATGGCGAAGGACCCGGCGGATCGGCCGCCGAGCGCGCGCGCGTTCCTGGGCCGTCTGCAGGCGGCGCTCGGAACGCGGGCCACGGGCGACCGGCCGCTGCCGGCCCACTCGACCCCGACGCGCCCGCAGGGCGGCCGCGAGACGGCGACCGTGGTGGCGGACGGGCCGAGACCGCCTCGACCAGGCCGGCGCGGCCGCGTCGCGGCCGGCGCGGCGGCAGTGGTCGTGGCCGCCGCGATCGGCGTTGCAGCACTCGGCGGCGGCGGGGGCGACGGCGGCGACGACCGCTCAGGGCCGGACGGCGCCGCCGGCTCGGAGAACGCGTCCGTTCCGGCGTCCGGTGCAGGGAGCGGCGTCGGCAGCCTCCTGCCGGCGCCGGGGTTGACGACAGGCTGCTCGGGCGGCGCGACCGACGCGTGCACGATCGTCCAGTCCGAGCCAGAGGACGCCGCCCGCATCGACGAGGACCGCACCGTCTCCCGCTGGCGGCTGCGCGGCGCCCGCGGCAGGTTCCGCCTTGTCGTGATCCGCGGGGACCCCCGGGCGCGCGTCGTCGCACGGTCGGATCAGGTGACGGTCCGCGACCCCGGCGTGACCGAACAGGCGACGCGGCTGCAGGTCCGCGCCGGCGACCGCGTCGGTCTCGAGGTCGCCCCGCGATCCGTCTTCGGCCTCGCCGACCTCGGTGGCGCCCGCCTGCACCGCTGGATCCCGCCGCTCGCAGGTGCCCCCCGGGCACCCGATCACACCGACCCGGCCGACCTCGAGCTGCTGCTCGCCTGGGACTTCGCCCCTTAGGCCAGATCCCGCTCGGTCACGGCGCCCGTCTCGAGCGCGCGCTCGACGAGCCGGAAGCGCTTGCGCCGCTGCGGTGCGTCCTCGACCTCGAAGAGGTCGAAGAGGTTGCGCAGGTGGGTCTTGACCGCCGCCAGCGACAGGTACAGCTCGCCGGCGATCTCCTCGTTGGAGGCCGGCCGCGGCACCGGAGAGCCCGCGAGGAACGGCCGGCACAAGGCGACGAGCACGCGCTTCTGCGCCGGCGTGACGGCGACCTCTCGGGCGTCGCTGACGACCCGGCGGGTCGAGTCGCCGTACGTGATCGGCTCGCGGAACGCCGCCACGGTCTCGCCGAACCGCAGGTGGTCGCCGTCGCGCAGGCGCCGGCGGCCGGCCAGGCGCTCGCCGTTGACCCAGCTGCCGTTGCGCGAGAGGCCCTCGTCGACCAGGACCCAGGCATCGCCGATGCGCTCGAGCAGCGCGTGCGTGCGCGAGACGCCGTCGTCCCAGGCCAGCCGGACGTCGGCCCCTTCCCCGCGCCCGACGGTGTAGGGCGCGCGGGGCCGCTCGAGCACGACGATCACCTGGGCCCCCACGCCGTCGCGCACGATCAGGAAGGCCTCGCCGCTGCGCTCCGCCTGCTGGCGCGCGGCCATCTCGGCGTCGGTCCCGGCGTCGCCCGCCACGGGGACATCGTCGCCGATCGGGCGCCTGCCGGGTGGTGATCGCGACCATCCCTGACGGCTCTGTGAGCGGGGCGCGGGCCACCGGAGACTCATGCCCATGAACCAGCACACCGCACCCACCACCACCTCCCGCCGCCGCGCCGCCCGCCGCTGGGTCGCCGCCGTGGCGGTGGCCACCGGCGCCCTCGCGGGTGCCGCCGGCGCGCCGGCCGCGCAGGCCGACTTCACGCTCGGCTGCATCACGGGGACGTCGGTCAACGACGCCGACTACCGCTACACCTACAACCACTGCCGCCTGCCCGACATCGACCAGCGGCGGCACAACCTGCAGAACGAGGGCCGCGCGCACTGCGTGCCGACCGCCTTCATGAACGCGCTGAGCTGGCTGGCGCGCAACGGCTACCCGAACCTCGCTCCCGGCGCGGTGGACCCCCACTCGGCCAGCGCCGAGGACTTCAACAAGATCAGCACGCAGATCACGCTGCTCGGGTGGTCCATGGGCACGTCGGCCGTCAACGGGACCGCGCGGGAGGGGACGCTGGCGGGGATCCGCCAGACGTTCAAGAACGCCGGCTACGGCGACCGGCTGTTCGTCGCCTGGCGGTCGTTCGAGACGGTGGGCGACCCTGCTCGCGAGATGGTCAAGCTGGGCAAGGGCATGGATGGCAAGACGAACCTGGTGATCCCGGTGGTCGGCTGGTACAAGGACGGCGAGCGCACCGGTGGGCACGCCGTGACGCTCGAGCGCGCCTCGGCGACCTCCACGGAGCGCTCGATCACGATCCACGATCCGGCCGACGACCTGAACCTGACGACCCAGTCGGCGGTGGACTCCGACACGTTCAAGGTCGGCCTCAACTACGGCTTCCGCTCCAAGGTTGAGGGCTACGGCACGGGCCGCCTCGACGGCGCCTACGTGATCAGCCGGACCCCGATCGTCAGCTCGGGCTCCGGTCCGACCTGGATCGGCTGAGGCACCGGCACATCACGAACCGGCACAACGCGCCGGGGCCCTCGGGCCCCGGCGCCCGCCGTCGTGATCAGCCCGGGTCGCCAGGCCGGACCAGGCCGGCGGCCAGCGCGCGCTCGGCCAGCGCTTCGCGCTTGCGCTCCTGCGGCTCGTCGTCGACGCCCACCAGGACGTACAGCGCCCGCAGATGCGTCCGCACGGCCTCGATGCCGAGCCCCAGCTCGGCGGCCAGCTCCGCGTTCTTCGGCGGTCGGCCGCGCGCGGCGCGCAGCTGGCACAGGCAGGCCAGCACCCGCTGCTGCGCGGCGCTGGGGCCGGTGGGCGCCGCGACGGTCCGTGTCGGGGCGTCCTGCGCCGCGGGGTCGAGGAACGCGATCGTCGTGGCGCCGAGCCGGATGAGGTCGCCGTCGGCCAGACGGCGGCTGCCGGACACGCGCTCGCCGTTGACCCAGGTGCCGTTGCGGGAGAGGTCGGAGATCGTCCAGCCGCAGCCGGCGGGGCAGATCTCGGCGTGCGTGCGCGACACCCCCGCGTCCCAACCCACCTGCAGGGCGCACGCCTCCGAGCGGCCGACGGCCAGCCGCCCGTCGAGCTCGACGAGGTGCTGCAGACCGCCGTCGTCGCGCAGCACGAGGTGCGCTCGCCCGCGCCGCGCCGCCGCGAGCCGGGCCTGCAGGTCGGCCGGTGAGGTCGCATGGCGCGCGAGCGGCGAGGACGCCACGGCGCTCATGATGCCCGGCGTGGCGGTCCCCTTCTAGGCTCGGTGGGTGCCCGACCCGTCCAACGCCCAGATCGCCGCGGCCTTCGACGAGCTCGGCGACCTCTACGAGCTCGACGGGGCGATCGTGCACCGCGTCATGGCCTACCGCAACGCGGCCAAGGCGGTGCGCGAGGCGCCGGTGAGCGTCGCCGCCCTCACGCGCGAGGGCAGGGTCACGACGCTGCCCGGCATCGGCAAGACGCTGGAGGAGAAGCTCCAGGCGCTGCTGGAGACGGGGACGATCCCGGCGGCGGCCAAGCTCCGGGCGAAGTTCCCGCCGGGGCTGATCGACCTGACGCGCCTGCCCGGGCTGGGTCCCAAGCGCGCGCGCAAGCTGTTCGACAGCCTGGGCATCGCCTCGCTCGACGCGCTGCGCGAGGCGGCCGAGCAGCAGCGCCTGCGCACGATCAAGGGGCTGGGTGAGGCGTTCGAGCACTCGGTGCTGCTCGCGTTCGAGGCGGGCATCCCGGAGCAGTCGGCGCCCCGGGTGCTGCTGCCGCGGGCCATCGAGGCCGGCGAGGCGCTCGTCGACGCGCTCAAGGCCCACCCCGCGGCCGGGCACGTCGAGCTCGCCGGCGGCGTCCGGCGCCTGGCCGACAGCGTCAAGGACCTCGACGTCATCGCCACCTCCGGCGACGCGCCGGCGCTCGCGGCGGCGCTCGCGGAGCTCGACATGGTGGAGACGGCCTCCGCGTCCGGCGAGAACGCCGCGCGCGCCCGCCTGCACACCGGGATGCCGGTCGACCTGCGCGTCGTCGCACCCGACCAGCTCGGCAACCTGCTGCAGCACTTCACCGGCTCCAAGGCGCACAACGTCCGCCTGCGCGAGATGGCGGTGCGCAAGGGCCTGCACGTCTCGGAGTACGGTGTCCTGGACGACGCCTCCGGCACGACGCACCGCTGCGCCACCGAGGAGGAGGTCTACGCGCTGCTGGGCCTGCCGTGGATCGCGCCGGAGCTGCGCGAGGACCGCGGCGAGCTCGACCCCGGGTTCGTCCACCCGCAGCTCATCGTGCAGGAGGACCTCAAGGGCGACCTGCACTGCCATACGACGGCGTCCGACGGGCGGGCGTCGATCGAGGCCATGGCGCTGCAGGCGCGCGAGAACGGCCTGGAGTACCTGTGCGTCACCGACCACTCGGCCACGCACGGCTTCGGCAACCACGTGACGGCGGACGATCTGCGCGCGCAGATCGAGCGCGTCCGCGAGGTCAACGCGCGGGTGGAGGGCATCGAGGTGCTGATCGGCACCGAGACGAACATCCTCCCGGACGGCTCCCCCGACTACGAGGACGACCTGCTCGCCGAGCTCGACTGGGTGGTCGGCTCGGTCCACACGCAGTTCCAGATGTCCCAGGCCGAGATGACCAAGCGCATCGTGGCGGCGCTCGAGCACCCGTGGATCGACTGCCTCGGTCACCCCACCGGGCGGCTGATCGAGCGCCGGGAGGGCTACTCGTTCGACCTCGACGCGGTGTTCGACGCGGCGAAGCGCTCCGGCGCGATGCTGGAGATCAACGGCAACGCCAACCGCCGGGACCTGCGCGACACGCACGCCCGCGCGGCGTCGCGGGCCGGCATCCCGCTCGTCATCAACTCCGACGCGCACGGCCCGGAGACCCTGACCGTCACCCGGTGGGGCATCGCGACCGCCCGGCGCGCGTGGCTGACGGCGGCCGATGTCGCCAACACGCGCCCGTGGGCGGACTTTGCCCCCTTGCGCAAGCGCGCGCGGGCGTAGTTGGATCAGCCATGGCCACGACCCACCGCGGGCAGGCCGACAAGTCGGCGCTGGAGAAGGCCGCGCAGGCCTTCGCGCAGACGAAGCTCGGCAGCACGCTGTTCACGACGGTGTTCCCCGCGATCGATCGCAAGGTGATGCCGCTCACGCGCGGCAAGGTCCGGATGTCGCTGCACTTCCCCTCGCTGGTGCTGCACTGCCGCGGGGCGAAGTCCGGGGAGCCGCGCGAGGTGCCGCTCCTCTACACGCCGCGCGGCGAGCAGCTCATCCTGGTCGCGTCGCGCGGCGGCCACGAGCGCCACCCCGCCTGGTACCACAACCTCAAGGCCCATCCGGACGTCGAGGTGGAGATCGACGGCCGGCGGCGGCCCATGCGGGCGAGGGAGGCCGCGGGCGCCGAGCGCGCGGAGCTCTGGGCGCTGGTCACCGACAACTACAACGGCTACGCCACCTACCAGCAGCGCGCAGGCGACCGGCGCATCCCGGTCATGGTGCTGGAGCCGCGGTAGCGCCACGCCACCTGTTGGCGGATCGCCGCGGTATCCCTGCGTCGATCCGCCAACGCCTGCGCGCCGGACCTATCGCGCCAGCAGCGCCGGCAGCAGCTCCTCGGCGACGACGCGGTCCACCGCGGCCCGCCGGAACGGCGCGACCGCCTCGAGCGCGCGCGGGCCCCAGTCGTCCTGAGGGGCGTCGAGCGCCGCGCGCAGCGCCCCCGCCAGCCCGTCCGGGGTGACCACCAGCCCGGGCTCCAGCGCGCGCAGCACCGCCAGCGCCGCGTACGGTCCGGGCGCCGTCGTGCTTACGACGCGGCAGCCGTCGGCGAGCGCCTCGAGCTGCGCCAGCCCGTAGTCCTCGCGGCGCGGCGCCGTGACGTAGACGCGGGCGCGGCGCACCAGCGCCCGCCACGCATCCGGCGCCAGCAGGCCCGCGTAGCGGACGCCGGGCGCCGGGGGTCCGGCCGCGATGCCGCCGACCACGAGCTCCTCGCCCGCACGCCGCACCGCGGCCCACGCCGCCAGCACGCGGTCCAGGCCCTTCTTCGCCGGATTCGCCGCGTACGTCACCGCCGCGAGATCCCGCGGGCCCGGCGGCCCGCTGGGCTCCACGGGGATCGGCACGACCACGACCGGCGTGCGGGCGCCCGCGGCCGTCCCTTCGGCCCAGGCCGGGTCCTGCGGCACCAGCAACGGCGCCTGCTCCAGCCGCCGGCGCTCCACCGGGCGCTGCCAGACGCCGTGGCGCCCCGGCCGCGACGTCGCGGCCAGCGCGTCGAACCGGATGGCGCCCGGCTGCGGCCACAGCAGCGCCGCGGTCGTGGTCGAGTACAGGACGGCGCGCGGCCGCTCCTCGTGCAGCGCGCGCCGCGCGGCGCGGCGCGCCGCCCGCGCCCAGCCGAGGTCGGTGAGGGCGAACGTCCGGACCTCCCGCGGCGCCGCGGCCGCAGCCCGGCGCACGGATGCGCCCGCGCGCTCGAGCGCGTCGCGCAGCTCGGCCTCCGCGGCGCGCAGCCCGGCGGTCGAGCCGAGCTCGACGAAGAGGACGTCCGGGCGCACGGCCCCCCATGATGCCTGCGCCTACGCGGGCGCGGGGCGCTCGCGGCGCATCCCGGGCACGCGCACGAGCTTGACCGGCTCGAACGGCGACGTGCGCTCGACGAAGAACGTCACGCCGTCGCGATCCTCGATGGCCTGCACGGCGGCCTCCTGGCGCCGCCACGCCAGCGCGCCGAGCAGGCCGAACCCGGTCGCCACGCCGGCCACCTGCGGCAGCACCAGCGCCAGCGCCGCCGCGATCAGCACCACGACGAGCAGTGGCCAGAGCCGGTTGACGAGCAGGAGCGCCGGGCGCACCTCCGGAAGGCTCGTCTGGGCGCGCGCGGCCGCGAGCGCGCGCTGGGTGACCGCCGACGTCTCCGGGCGGCGCCCCAGCCAGCCGCCGGCGACGGCGCACACGGCCCACCACCCGCTGCAGATCACCACGACCAGGTCGTCCTGCTCGCGCGAGGCTCCGACGACCGTCAGGAGCGCCAGCGTCGTGGCCGCCCCGCCGCTCAGCAGGACCGTCGCGCGCAGGAGCTCGGTGAACCGCACGTCAGAGCGCCGCCGCCAGCGCCTCGAGCACCTGGCGCACGCCGGCCGGCCCGTCGACGAGCAGGTCGGCCTCCGCCTCGATCTCCGGCGGCGTCTCGTCGGAGCGCACGCCGACGCACAGCGCCCGCTCGAGCACGCCGTCGGCGACGGCCTCGCGCAGCGCGGCGAACGCGTCGAGGTCGGTGCGGTCGTCGCCGGCGTAGAGGGCGCAGACCAGCTGTCGCTCCTCCAGGAGCCGGCGCACGCCGCGGCCCTTGTGCAGCTCCACCGGCGGGCGGATCTCGAGCACCTTGCGGCCCCAGTGCGTGACGAGCCCCTCGGCCTCGGCGCGGGCGGCCACGTCGCGGACCGCCGCCTCGGCGGCGTCCTCGTCGGGGGCGCCGCGCCAGTGGAAGGCGCAGATGACGTCCTTGTCCTCCCCGCGCACGCGCAGGCGGCGCAGCTCGTCGCTGGCCCACTCCGCCGTGGCGAACGCCCGCACGGGCGCGGCGTGGCGCTCGACCTCCGGGTCGATCTCCGGCGTGGTGGCGCCGCCGCGCAGGAGCTCCGCGCCGTGGTTGCCGACGTAGGTGATCGACCCCAGCGCCACCATCCGGCGGGCGATCGCCGCCCGGCGGCCGCTCACGCACGCCACCAGCCCGTAGCCGCGCGCCACCCGGATCAGCGGGGTGCGCGTGGGCTCCGGGACGTGCGCGTCGTCGGCATGGCGGACGATCGGCGCGAGCGTCCCGTCGACGTCGAGCAGGACACCGGAGCGGGCCGGGTCGGCCAGCAGCGGCGCGAGCGCGTCGTGCAGCGCGGCCGTCGTCACGTCCTGCATCCTAGGATGGCGGCGTGTCGCGCCGGACCGCCCTCGTCGTGACCGGCACGGCAGCCGGGGTGTTCTCGGGCCTCTTCGGGGTCGGCGGCGGCACCGTGATCGTCCCGTTGCTGGTCCTCTGGCTCGGCTACGGCGAGCGCGAGGCGACCGGCACGTCCCTGGCCGCGATCGTGGTCATGGCGCTGGCGGGCGTCGCCCTGCACGGCGCCTACGGCAACGTCCACGTCGACGAGGCGGCGCTGATCGGGCTGCCCGCGGTGGCCGGCGTCGTCGCCGGGACCGCGCTGCAGCAGCGCGTCCCGCAGCGCGCGGTCTCGCTGCTCTTCGCGCTCCTGCTGACCGCCAGCGCCGTGGAGCTGCTGCTGTGACGACCGTCCTGCTCGGCCTGCTGGCCGGCCTGCTGGCGGGGATGCTCGGCATCGGGGGCGGGGCGATCTTCGTGCCGGCGTTGGTGATCGTCGTGGGGCTCTCGCAGCTGGAGGCCGAGGCGACGTCGCTGCTGGCGATCGTCCCCGTCGCGCTCGTCGGCGCCTGGCGCCAGCACGGCTACGGCAACGTGCGCCTGCGCGAGGGCCTCCTGCTCGGCGCGGTCGCCGTCCCCGGGGCGCTCGTCGGCGTGGCCGTCGTCAACGCCGTGCCGGAGCGCGCCGTCGAGGTCGGCTTCGCCTGCCTGCTGCTCGTCGTGGCTGCGCAGCTGGCGCGCCGGGGCCTGCGCCCCGCCCCTCAGCCCCCGTCCGGGGACGGGCCGTCGAGGCCGTCGAGCGGGCGCACGACGACATCGAGGTCCTGAGCGCGGGCGACCCCTTCGAGCATCGCCGCCACCTCGTCGTCGCGCGTGCCGGCGGGGACGGCGACCTCGAGCATCATCGCGGCCAGCGGTTCGCCGCCGCCGTCCTCCACGCGCCGGGTCGAGAGGTCGGTGATGGAGACGCGCCGGCGCGCGAGCTCGGTGGTGACGGCATGGACGATGCCGGGGTGGTCGATCCCGTAGACCGTGAGAAGGTGCGTCGGATCGCCGGCGGGCGCGGCGGCCGGGGCGCCCAGGCGCGTGACCTCGACGACGTCGAGGCCGACGTCGTCGGCGATGTGCCCGAGGTCGTCCTCGAGCAGCCCGAGGTCGACGTCGTGCGGCGGGTCCACGACGAGCACGATGCTCGAGCGGCCCCCCAGCAGGGCCATCTGCGAGTCGGCGATCGACGCCCCGTGCGCGACGAGGACACCGGTCAGCGCGGCCACGATGCCGGGCCGGTCCGGGCCCATGGCGAACACGGCGAGCTGCCCCATCGACCGCAGGCTACTGAACGTTTGCGTCCAGACCTACGCCGTGTTCGAGTGCGCCCTTGATCGCGGCATCGACGGCGTTGAGCCGGTAGAGCGCGAGCGCCTCGGCGCTCGCGAAGCGCCGGCCGGGTGCGGCCTCCGGCCCGTGGTGGCACAGGACGCAGTGCGCGAGCGCGAGGCGGCGCTCGTCGGTCAGCGCCCGGACCCGCGCGGCCCGTTCGTCGAGCAGCCGCAGGCCCAGCTCGACGTGGCCCAGCAGCCGGCCGGCCTCCGAGAGGCCGATCTCCGCGCCGTAGGTGAACTCCCGGGTGCGCCCGAGGTCGTGCACGAGCGCGGCGCACAGCAGCAGGTCGCGGTCCAGGCGCTGATGCAGCTGCCAGGTCTCGAGCACCAGGGTCCCGACCGCGACGGTGTGCTCGAGCAGGCCGCCCAGGTACGCGTGGTGCCCGGCGCGGGTGCACGGGGCGCGGCGCCAGTCGGCGCGCAGCTCGTCATCGCCGAGCAGGAGCGTGAGCAGTCCCCGCAGCCCCGGGTCGTGCACCTCGCCGGCGAGGTGCTCGAGGAAGCCGTCGAGCTCGTCGAGG
>DASPKC010000312.1:0-10179 GCA_035628295.1 Baekduia sp. | reverse complement strand
CGGGCGCGGCGGGCCGTCGACGCGGTCGGTCGTCCGCGTCAGCGCGTCGCGCGCGTAGGGGAACGCGAAGAGCTCGAAGTGCTCGTGGGCGGCCACCCGCTCGTCGAGCGCTCCGAGCACCTCCTCCAGCGGCTCCGGGCGGTCGACGCGCCGCAGGGTGAAGGCCGGGACGGCCCGCACGGTGACCGAGGTCAGCACGCCGAGCGCGCCGAGGCTGACGCGCGCGGCGCGCCAGAGGTCCGGGTCGTCGTCGCGGCCGCAGCGGTGCAGGGTGCCGTCGGCCGCCATCAGCTCGAGGGCCTCGACCTGCCCGGCCAGCGACGGCTTGGCGCCGCCCGTCCCGTGCGTCGAGGTCGAGATCGCGCCTGCGACGGCCTGCACGTCGATGTCGCCGAGGTTGGCGAAGGCCAGGCCGAGCTCGTCGAGCGCCACGTTGACCTCGTGCAGCGTGGTGCCCGCCCCGACGCGCACGAGCCCCGTCGCGGGGTCGGCGTCCTGGACACCGCGCAGCGCGCCGTCGAGCTCCAGCAGCGTCCCGCCCGTGAGGCACAGCGGCGTGAACGAGTGCCCCGCGCCCGCCACGCGCACCGGCCCGGGTCCGTCGGCCACCGCGGCCGCGACCTCGTCGACGCTGCGCGGGCGCAGCCGGCGCGCGGGCGAGCAGGACAGCTCGCCCGACCAGGTGGTCCACATGGGCCGACTGTACGCTGAGCCGGGCCCATGTCCCAGCCCCCGCACGACCCGCAGATCGAGAAGACGCCGCAGGAGGTGGCCGACGAGCTGGCCGCCGGCGGCGTGCAGCTCGTCGATGTCCGCGAGCCCCAGGAGTGGGACGCCGGGCGCATCGCGCAGGCGCGCCACGTGCCCCTGGACCGCCTCTCCGCCGAGGCCGCCTCCATCGACCGCGAGCGCCCGGTGGTCTTCCAGTGCCACTCCGGGGCGCGCTCGCTGATGGCGGCGCAGGCGTTCCAGCAGGCCGGCTACGACGCCTGGTCGATGGCGGGCGGGATCGCCGCCTGGGAGCAGCAGGGCCTGCCGGTCGACGGCGACGTCGCCCACTAGGACGACAGCGGCCCGCCGGTCGGCGGGCCGCAGGGCAGCGTCTGGTGCGCGGAGGCGCTACTGCTTCTGGACGTTGACCGCCTTGGGGCCCTTGTCCCCGGGCTCCTCCTCGTAGCTTACGCGCGCGCCCTCGGCGAGGGTGCGGTAGCCGTCGGCCACGATGCTGGAGTGGTGGACGAAGAGGTCGCGGCTGCCCTCATCGGGCGTGATGAAGCCGAACCCCTTGTCGTCGCTGAACCACTTGACAACTCCGGTGGGCATGGTGGTGGGACTCCTCCCGTTGATGCGTGCTGCGATACCGACGGGGAATCCCGACCTGCAACGCCTGCACTGCGGTGCCGGGCTTCCGTCTCCCGGCCGTTCGCGCGCCACCGTACCACCTCCGCACGCAGGCCCTTTGTCATTTTCAGGTGAACGGCCACGGACCGTAGGATGCTCGCCATGGGCATCATCAACGGCGACGGCTACGCGGTCGCGCACCTGGACGATCTCGGCAGCGGGCCGGGCTTTCGCAAGGTCCGCAAGGAGCTCGGTGTGACGGCGTTCGGCGTGAACGCGATCGTGCTGCCGGCGGGGTACTCGACAAACTTCCACTTCCACGACGAGCAGGAGGAGCTGTACGTGGTGCTCGAGGGCGAGGTGGAGCTCGAGTTCGGCGACGGAACGCGGCAGCGGCTGCGTCCCGGGGGCCTCGCGCGCGTCGACGCGGCCACGCCGCGCCGCCTGCACAACGTCGCCGACGGCGAATCGACGTACCTGTGCGCGGGGGGCAAGGACGGCTACGTCGGCCGCGACGGCCGCAGCTTCGAGGGAGCCGCCTCCAGCGGGCCTCCCGGCGCCGCCTAGCGGTGGCGCCGCGCGTCGTGGTGATGGCCCGGGCGCCCGTCCCGGGCCGCTGCAAGACGCGCCTGGAGCCGCTGCTGGGCCCGGACGGCTGCGCGGCGCTGCAACGCGAGCTCGTGCGCCACACGCTCGCGTGCTGCCCTCCCGGGCGCACGGTCGTCGCGGAAGCCGACGGGCGGCTGGGCGACCTCGTCCCGGCGACCGCGACCACGTTCGCGCAGGAGGGCCCGCACCTGGGCGCCCGGCTCGCCCACGCGGTCGCGACGGCCGGCGCGCCCGTGCTCGTCATCGGCACAGACCTGCCGTCGCTGCGGCCGGACGACCTGGCGCATGCCGAGGCGGCGCTCGACGGCCGCGACGTGGTCTTCGGCCCGGCCGACGACGGCGGCTGGTGGCTCTGCGCCCTGCGCGCTCCCGCGCCGGAGGTCTTCACCATCGACCCGCGCCTGTGGGGCGGCCCAGCCGTCCTCGACGCCTGCCTCGCGGCGGCGCGCGCCGCCGGACGGCGCGTGGGACTCGTCGGCGAGCCCCGACAGGACCTCGATACGCCGCAGGACGCCGCCCGCGCGGTGCGCGACCCGGCCACCGCGCCCGAGGTCGCCGCCGTGCTGCGTGCCGGTGTCTGACGGCCGCGCCGACCGGCGAGCCCGGCGGGCGCCGTCACTATCCTCGCGCGCGTGCGCCGTTCCGCCTTCGCGCTCGCCCTGGTGGCGACGCTGCTCTGCCTGCCTGCCGCCGCCACGGTGGCCAGCCCCCGTGCCACCGCGTCCATCGTCAACGGCACGGACGCCACGATCGCCCAGGCCCCCTACCAGGTGGCGGTGGCGCGCAAGGGCTTCGCGCCGTTCGACGGGCAGTTCTGCGGCGGCTTCGTGCTCGACGCGACGCACGTCGGCACGGCGGCGCACTGCGTCATGCCCACGAGCGCCGGGCTGGCCGCCGACCCGGCGACGCTCGAGGTCATCGCCGGCACGGCGGTCCTGCGGACCGCCGGCGGGCCCGCTGCCGGCGAGCAGGTCGTCGATGTCGAAGCCGTGTCCTTCATCCCGTCGTGGCGCCCGGAGATCTTCCGCCGCGACGCGGCCGTGCTGACACTGAAGACCCCGCTGACGCTCGCCGCCGGCCAGGTCGAGAGCATCGGCCCGGTGTTCGCCCAGCCGCCCGTGGGCGGGTCGCTGCCCACGACGGGCTGGGGCTGCGAGACCTGGTCGGACCTCACCGGCTGCTCGTCCTCGCCCGCCACGCTGCGCCAGGCCACCCTGGTGCGCCGTCCGGACGCCGACTGCCAGGGCGAGCTCTACCCCGGCTTCGACACCGACACGATGCTCTGCGCGCAGGGCGCGGAAGGCGTCCCGGGCGACCCGGTCGCCGACACCTGCACCGGCGACTCCGGCGGCCCCGTGGTCCACGATCCCGTCGGACCCGACGCCCTGGGACTCGCGGGCATCGTCTCGTTCGGGCTCGGCTGCGGCGACCCGGAGTACCCCGGCGTCTACACCGAGATCCGCACCGAGGACCCGGCGACCAACCAGCTCACGAGCTGGCTCACCACGCAGCATCCCGACGCGCCGCGTCCCGTGGCCGGCAGCCCGTCGCTGACCGGGACGCCCGCGCCGGGCGAGCAGCTCAGCTGCCAGAGCACGTGGACGAACACCTCCGAGCCGGTGCTGCACGTGATCCGCGACGGCACGGGGGCGACCGTCACCGGCGTGTCCGCCGGCGACGCGGTGACCTACACGCTGACCGACGCCGACCGCGGGCGCTCGTTCGCCTGCGTCGCCACCGGCCGCGGCGACGGCGGCTACGGCACGGCGCGGTCGGCCCTGCTGGCGGTGCCGCCGCCGCCGGCGCCCGCCGCCCCTGAGCCGCCTGCCCCGGCCAGCCCCCCCGCGCCTCCCGCGCCCGTCGAGCCCGCCTCCACGACGACGCCGCCGCTGGACACCAAGCGGCCGCGCTCGCGCGTCGTGCGCTCGCGCTGCACCCGCAGCCTCTGCTCCGTGCAGGTCCAGGTCACCGACCCGCCCTACAGCGCCGGCGTGCGCGGCCTGTCGGCAAGCGGGCGGGTGCGGTCCTTCGTGCCGTGCGCCCGCAATCCGCGCAGGACGTGCACGCGCACCCGCGACCTCGCGGTGACCCGCCGGCCGCTCGGTGGCGGGCGCTGGCTCGTGCGGGCGCGCTTCGGGCGCGTCGGCACCGCCACCCTGGCGCTGGTCGCCTCCGACCGCGCGGGCAACCGCCAGCGCCGGGCGACCACGGTCGTGGTGCGCTTCGGCGCCCGGCCGAAGAAGCGCTAGTCGGCCTCGGGCGGCCGCCGGCGCTGCGCCTTGCGCTGCGCCTGGCGGCGCTTGGCGTCGAGGCGCTTGCGCCGCTGGGCGGCGCTGGGGCCGGTCGCGCGCCGCGCACGCGGCACGTGCAGGGCGGCGGCCAGCCGGCGCTCCAGGCGCTCCAGGGCGAGCTCGCGGTTGCGGGCCTGCGAGCGGGCGTCCTGCGCGATCGCGCGCACCACGGGCCCGCAGCGCGCGGCCACGCGCCGCTTCTGGTCGTCGGTCAGCGCGGACGAGGCCCCGACGGAGAACGACACCTCGATGCGCGAGGCGGTCACGTTGGCGTGCTGGCCGCCCGGGCCCGAGGAGCGGCTGGCGCGCACGCGGACCTCGTGCGCGGGGATGTGCACCCCGCGCGCCGGGTGCAGGCTGCCGTCCGCCGCCGGCACGTCAGTCGGCCGGCGGACGGTAGAGCTCGGCCTCGTGGACGATGTGGACGACCTCGTCGAGGTCGTCGGTCAGGTGGATCAGCTCGAGGTCCTCGGGGGAGATCTTGTCGTCGGCCAGGACGGTGTCGCGTACCCAGTCGACGAGCCCGCCCCAGTAGGCGCCGTCGAACAGCACGATCGGGAAGTGGCGGATCTTCTGCGTCTGCACGAGCGTCCAAGCCTCGAAGAGCTCGTCGAGCGTCCCGAAGCCGCCGGGCAGCGCCACGAACGCGCGCGCGTAGCGCACGAACATGATCTTGCGGGCGAAGAAGTAGTGGAACTCGAGCGGCAGGTCGATGTACGGGTTCATGTCCTGCTCGTGGGGCAGCTCGATGCCCAGCCCGACGGACAGCGCGCCGACGTCCTGGGCCCCGCGGTTGGCGGCCTCCATCGCGCCCGGCCCGCCGCCGGTGATCACCGCCCAGCCGGCCTTGCCCAGGCGCCGGCCGAGCTCGCGCCCGATCTCGTACTGCGGATGGCCCTCGGGCGTGCGCGCCGAGCCGAAGACCGTCACGGCATGGCCGCGCAGCGGGCTGAGCTTGCGAAAGCCCATCTCGATCTCGACCGACATGCGCTCGATGCGCGCGTCGTCGTCGAGCTCGGAGACGATCGCCCGGCTCTCGGCCTCCAGCAGCTCCTCGTCGGTGCTGGTCGGCAGCCGCGGGACGGGTTCGGTATCGGCCACGCCGGGAGTCTAGGTGGCGGCCGTGTCGCGCTCGCGGCGCGCGGCCTGTCGCACGGAGGGGCCCCCGCCGCCGGCCAGGACCTCTGCGCGGTGCCGGGCGATGGCCGCCGCGGCGTCGCGCTTGAAGCGCTGGGGCACCCCGCGGCTGAGGGCGATGCGGTTGCGGGCGACCCAGCGGTAGCCCAGCCGGGTGGGCGCGGCCAGCGCGGAGGCCAGCAGCGCGACCGGCGCCCCGGCGGGCAGGACGCGTGCGATCGGCGCGACCGCGTCGCCCCCGGAGGCCACCCGCCCGTCAGCGAAGACGACGTGGGCGCTGGCCAGCCGGTCGTCGGGCGCGAGCTCGCGCAGGAGCTCCTGGCCGGCCGGCGACTGGATCGCCTCCGGCAGCAGCGCCCGGCGCACGTCCCAGCGCAGGAGCAGGGCCAGCGTGGCGCGGCAGAAGCCGCAGTCCTCGTCGTAGAGGACGGTCAGCGTGGCGGGCACGGTCTCCCGTTACCCGCCACGCCGTGGAACCCTGCGCTACAGGCCGGCCGGGTGACGGACGGTGAAGCCCTCGGACGAGCGCTTGGCCTTCTGCCAGCGCGAGCCGGTCTTGCTGCGCCCGGAGGTGTCGAACCGCAGGCCGGCGACCTCCATGTACATGTGGCCGGAGTGCGAGTAGATCGTGACCCACTGGCCGTGACCCGCCTCGCCCCAGCTCATGAAGCCGCCGGACGGCATCGACTGGTCGAGCAGGCCGGCGCCGTGCAGCGCGTAGGAGACCGAGCCCGAGCAGTCGTAGCCCGTGTCCTGCCACTTGCCGTGGCCACCGCCGTAGCGGTAAGGCTTGGTGGCGATCGCGTTGCCCGCGGCGATGATCTGCTTGACGACCTCGGGGGCGTTGGCCGGGGCGATGGCCAGGCCGTCGGCGCCGACCTGGGCGCGGTCGCCGGGCGCCAGCTTGGCCGGGGCGGTGGGCTTGGCCGGGGCCAGGCCCTTGTCCCCCTCGACCGCGCCACGCAGCGCGTCGATGTCGCCGGCGTTCATGTGGCCGTCGACGTCGCGCTCCTGGAGGCGCTCGAAGGTGCGCACGGCGCGCCACGTGCCCTTGCCGTAGGCGCCGTCGACCGAGGTCTTCACGCCGACGCGACGCAGGTAGTCCTGCAGGACCTTCACGTCGTGGCCGTGCATGCCGCGGCGCAGCGGGATGCGGTCGCCGAGCGACTTGGTGCGCGGCCCGCCGCCGTCAGCGTCGAAGCCGCCGATGCTCTGGTGGGCGCGGGTCGAGGTCGCGTTCAGGAGGGCCTGGACGGTCTTCTTGCCGACGGTGCCGGACATCTCCAGGCGGGCGGCGCGCTGGAAGCGCTGCACCGCGGTGCGCGTGCCCTCGCCGAAGACGCCGTCCACTTCAGTCTTGAACCCGGCCTTGCGCAGCAGCCGCTGCAGGTCGCGGACGTCCGCGCCCTTCGAGCCGACGCGCAGGGCGCGCTGGCCCAGCTTCTGCGCGGAGGACGACGTGCCGGCCTGCGCCGGCGTCTGGGCCGGAGCCTGCGCGCCGGCGACCGCAGGGGTGAGCAGCGCGCCACCGGACAGCGCGGCGAGCGCGGCAACCATCAACGTTCGAATGGACGTCGAGTACGACAACGGGGCCAACCCCTTCTCTTCGGTGCCTGCGGGGTTAGCTGTCGGGCTCGCGCCAGAGAAGTGGCGCTACACGGCTTGCGTGATTCGCCCCGGACCGGGTACGTCCCGGTCAGTGGGTCCCCCGCTCCCCCCCGGAAGACCGGGCGGGATTCGGCTGGTTACGGAAACGGCCGCGGAAGCGTAGCGCACCGCGACGATCCTTGGATCGGCGGCTGGGCGCCGACCTTTAGCCCAGGACGGCCCGGGCGGTCGCCAGCGCGACCTCGGCCCGGCTGCGCAGCGACGGCTCGAGCACGAACTCCTGCGGTGCGTGGGCGCCTCCCCCGCGCGGTCCGAGGCCGTCGATCGTCACCGGGATGGCGGCGGCGAAGTGGCTGGCGTCGCTCGCGCCGCCCCGCCGGGCGCCGACCACGGGCCGCCCCAGCGCCGCGGTCGCGGCTTCCAGGACGGGCGCCGTCGGCTCCCAGGACGCCATCCCCGGCCACACGCGCACCAGCTCCGCCTCGACGCGGGCTTCGCCCACGGTCTGCGGGAGGACCGCGAGCACGCGGTCGAACGCGGCCGCGTCCCTGGCCCGGACGTCGCAGACCAGCTCGCCGGCCGCCGGCACGACGTTGAATGCGTCGCCGCTGCGCAGGACGGTCGGCACGGCGGTCAGGCTGTCGGGGCCTGACGGGTCGTGGCAGCCGGCCACGGCCTGGGCGGCGGCCGCGACCGCCAGCAGGGCGTTGATCCCGCGGTCGGGCGCCGAGCCGGAATGCGCAGAGCGGCCGTGCGCGCGCACGCGGATGGTCCCCGCGGCCTTGCGCTCGACCACGACGGCGTCGCGGCCGTGGGTGTCGACCTCCCCGGCCTCGAAGCACAGGCACGCGTCGTAGCCGCGGAAGCGCTCGACGTGGGCGAAGGGGGCGGTGCGCCATTCCTCGTCGACGACGAGGAGCAGGGCGAGCTCGCCGTAGGCGCCGGGGTCCTCGGCCAGCGCGCGCAGCACGCCGAGCGCGAGCACCACGCCGCCCTTCATGTCGATCGTGCCGGAGCCGGCGAGGCGCTCGCCGCGGCGCTCGAGCGGCCGGTGCTCGTGGTGGGCGATGACCGTGTCGAGATGCCCGAGCAGCAGGACGCGCCCGCTGCCCGTGCCCTCCAGGCGGGCCAGGAGGTCCGGCGCGTGGTCCGGCGAGGAGCAGGCCAGCCGCTCGATGCGCGCCTCGTCGGGGAGCAGCGCGGCGGCCACGGCCACGGCCTCCTCCGCCCCGTGGACGTCGCCGGAGGGTGAGGACACGGCCACGAGCGCCTCGAGCTCGCGGACGGCGCGGGCGGCGATGCGCTCGGCGCGCTCGGCGATCCAGGGGTCCATGGCGGGCAAGCCTTCCACGCCGCGCCCTCCGCCAACCGCATCGAGTGGCGGATGCACCCTGAGATGCCGAGGAACGACGCCACTCGATGCGCTCAGGTGGTGTTGGCGCAGCCGTCGCGGACGCCGAGCAGCCGGACGCGCGAGCCGCGCGGCACCCGTGCCTCCAGCGTGCCGCGGGCCGGCTTCGGCCACGCGGCCACCGTCCGCGCGCGGCGCCCGGGCGGGCGGACGCGCAGCAGGGCGCGGCCGCTGGTCACGAGCGCGGGCTGGGAGAGCAGCGCGCCCTCGGGCGGCGCCGGGTAGCGGGCGCGCAGGGCGGCCACGCCGCCCCGGCTGACGGTGACCGGCCCGGCCTCGAGGCGCAGCGGCTCGATCTCGAAGCTGCGCGAGCGGACCCCGTACGGCCGCGCGCCGGCGCCGCGATCCGCCGTCCCGGTCACCCGGAAGCGGTGCGTCCCGGCGGGCAGGCAGCGATCGACGTGCAGCGTCTCGGTCCATGTCCCCTGGGCCAGGCGCGTGATGTCCTGCGGTCCGTCGTCGGTGGCGACGGCGACCCAGCCGTCTGCGTCGCGGCGCTCGAGCGTCACGAGGGTGACCCCGCGCCGCGCGTCCACGGACGGGTGCCCGCCGCGCCACGCGAAGCGCACGAGCCCACCGCGGCGGACGCGCTCCTGCGGCTCGCGGACGACAGCTCCCGCGCCCGGCGTGCGCGGCGCCGGCAACTGGGCGCCCAGCGCGAGGCCGGCGGGCGCCGGCTCGGGCGCGCCGGCGGGGGCCGCGCCGCCGTCGAGCAGCGGACGCATGAGGCGGCCGGCGACGTCCGCGAAGCGCGCGCCCTGCTGCTTGCCGAAGAGCGTGAACGAGCCCTCGTACTCGCAGGCCTCGTACTCCTCGGGCGTGGACGTGTAGGAGACGTAGCCGTTGGTCAGGCCGGCCAGGGCCACGTCGCGCAGGCGCCGGCCGGCGCCGCGCTGCAAGCCTGCTCGCAGCCGCCGGCCCATCTGCGCGGTCACCTCGGCCGGGAGCGCCGCGATGCCCAGGTCGCCGACGCGCCACAGCGACACGGGCGCCACGCCGGGGACCAGCCCCGGCCCGCCCAGCAGGGGGGCCTTCTCGTCCTGCCCGGGACCCGCCAGGTCGGGCACGGGGGAGCACGTGCCGCCCGCCACGATGCCGGCCCCGAGGACCGGCACTGGGCCGACGGGCCGGCCCGCCGCGGGCGTCCCGTCGAACGCGACGAAGGTGCGGCGCGCCGCGAGGTCCACGTCGCCGGTCAGCCGGCGGCCGGCGGACCGCCACGCCCGCAGGATGCCCTCGGCCGTGCGGCGACCGGCCAGGTGCGCCTGGGCCGCCTCCCCCGCCGCGTGCTCCAGCGGCTCGCCGCCCAGCCGCCGCGGGTCGCCGTCAGGCGAGATGTCGCCCTCCGCGCCGTTGGTCCAGACGTTGACCGGCGGGCGGCCCTCGGCCGGACGCCGCCGCGCCCCGGCGGCGAGCTCCTCCTCCACCAGCCGGACCGCCGTCGCGGCGTTGTCGCCGGAGAAGAGGAGGTTGTCCTCGCTGAAGCTCGTCGGGTGCACCGCGAAGTTGGACCACACGCCGATCGGCCGGCGCTCGAGGTCGTCGGCGCGCACCACGGTCACGGTCGGGTCCACCGACGCCTCGCGGACCGCCGCCTCGCCGGCCGGCAGGTCGCGGTTGCGCCGGAAGGCGCCGAGCGCCCGGTTGCGCGACGCGCCGCGCAGCGCCGCCGTGGCGACGCCCACCCGCGCCGGCACGAGCCGCTCGACGGCGCGTAGGAGCGCCTCGGCGATGCCCTGCGCCGTGACGTCGAAGGCCCGTGGGTCGAAGATGTCGCCGCCC
>DASPKC010000311.1:0-5602 GCA_035628295.1 Baekduia sp. | reverse complement strand
GATCTGGTCCGCGGCGAGCAGGGGTCCGATCCGGGCGCCGTCGCCTTCGACGCGCTGGAGGCCGCACGTGCCCGCGGGCACGACGTCGTGATCGTCGACACCGCCGGCCGCCTGCACACCCAGCAGCACCTGATGGACGAGCTCACCAAGGTCCGCAAGGTGATCGCCTCCAAGCTGCCGGGCGCTCCGCACCACACGCTGCTCTCGGTCGACGCGACGACCGGCCAGAACGGCCTCCGCCAGGCGATGCTCTTCCGCGAGGCGGTGCCGCTCGACGGCATCGTCTTGACCAAGCTCGACGGGACGGCGAAGGGCGGGATCGCCCTGGCCATCGCCGGCGAGCTCGGGATCCCGGTCAAATTGATCGGCATCGGGGAGCAGCTCGAAGACCTGCGGCCGTTCGACGCCGACGACTTCGCGCGCGCCCTCGTGGCACCGTAGTAGCGTCGCCCGGCATGGAGGCCTGGGTGGTCTGGCTCGTCGCGGCGGTCGCGGCGGCGGTGGGGGAGATCCTCACCCTCGGGTTCTTCCTGGCGCCCTTCGCCGCGGGCGCGCTCGCCGGCATGGTGGTTGACCTCGCGGGCGGCGGGACGGCCGCGTCGTTCGCGGCGTTCGCCGCCGTCACGGGCGTCTCGTTCGGCGCGGTGCGCCCGGTCGCCCGGCGGCACCTGCGTCAGCCGCCGTCGGCCCGCACCGGCGTCGCGGCGCTCGTCGGGCGCGGTGCCACCGTCCTCGAGCGCGTCACCGACGACGCCGGTACCGTGCGGCTGGACGGCGAGGTGTGGACCGCGCGTCCCTACGCCGAAGGCGACGTCCTCGAGCCGGGAGCGCGCGTGCAGGTCATCGAGATCCGCGGGGCGACCGCCCTGGTCAGCGAATGAGGAGGCTCTAGCCCATGGGGGCGATCATCGCCGGTGCCGTCGTCCTGCTGTTCGCGCTGTTCGTGGCGGCCCGGACCATCCGCATCATCCCGCAGGCGCGGGCGGGCGTTGTCGAGCGCCTCGGGCGCTACAGCCGCACGCTCGACCCCGGGCTGACGGTCGTCATCCCGTTCATCGACAAGGTCAAGCCGCTGATCGACCTGCGCGAGCAGGTCGTGTCGTTCCCGCCCAACGGGGTGATCACCGAGGACAACGTGACGGTGAACATCGACACGGTTCTCTACTTCACGATCACCGACCCGAAGGCGGTGACCTACGAGGTGGCCAACCCGCTGCAGGCCATCGAGCAGCTCACCGTGACCACGCTGCGCAACGTCATCGGCGGGATGACGCTCGAGGACTCGCTCACCTCGCGTGACCAGATCAACACGCAGCTGCGCACGGTCCTCGACGAGGCGACGGGCCGCTGGGGCATCCGCGTCAGCCGCGTGGAGCTCAAGGCGGTGGACCCGCCGGCCTCCATCCAGGAGGCGATGGAGAAGCAGATGCGCGCCGAGCGCGACAAGCGCGCACAGATCCTCAACGCCGAGGGCCTCAAGCAGTCGCAGATCCTCACGGCCGAGGGCGAGAAGACCTCGGCGATCCTGCGTGCCGAGGGCCAGCGCGAGTCCGCGATCCTCAAGGCCGAGGGCGAGGCCAAGGCCATCGGCACGGTCTTCGCGGCGATCCACGCCGGCGATCCCGACCAGGGCCTGCTCAGCTACCAGTACCTCCAGATGCTGCCGCAGCTCGCGCAGGGCGATGCCAACAAGATCTTCGTGATCCCGTCGGAGTTCTCCCAGGCGCTGGGCCACCTCGGCAGCGCACTCGGCGCGCGGCCGGCGCCGCAGCCGCCCGAGCCGCCGCGATGATCGTCGACCACGCCGTCGAGGCCTACGCCGAGGCGCACACGACCGCCGAGCCCGAGCACCTCGCGGCGCTCGCGGCCGAGACGCGCGCGACGCTCGAGCTCCCGCAGATGCTCACCGGCCCCGTGGTGGGCCGCCTGCTGGAGACCCTGGTGTGGCTGCGCCGGCCGCGGCTGGTGGTCGAGATCGGCACGTACTCCGGCTACAGCGCGCTGGCGATGGCCGCGGGGCTGCCGGCCGAGGGACGGATCATCACGCTCGACATCAGCGAGGAGCATGCCGCCGTGGCGCGGCGCCACATCGCGGCGGCGGGCGAGCAGGACCGCATCGAGGTCCGCGTGGGCCCGGCGCTCGACGCGCTGGCCGCCCTCGACGGGCCCTACGACATGGTGTTCATCGATGCCGACAAGACCGGCTACGAGGACTACCTCGAGGCCGTCCTGCCCAAGCTGGCGCCGGACGGGCTGATCGTCGCCGACAACACGTTGCGCGAGGGCCGGGTCCTCGAGCCCGAGGACGACGGCACCCGGGCGATCGCCCGCTTCAACGACCTCGTGGCCCAGGACCCCCGCGTCGTCGCGGTCGTCCTGACGGTGCGCGACGGCGTGACGCTGATCCGCCCGGCCGCTGCGTAGGTCTCCGGCTCAGGCCAGGGAGCCCGTCCACGGCGCGGCGGGCTGCTCGGCGCCCGGGCCGCGCTCGGGCACGACCTCGCGCGGGTCGACCGCCTCGCCGCAGCGGTCGCAGGTCAGGCGGGGGTGCATGATCTCGCCGCACGTGCGGTGGCGCAGCTGCACGGGTGCGCCGTGCTCGAGGCCGGTGTGCCGGTTGCCCCACTCCATGATCGCGACCACGATGGGGTAGAGGTCGCGGCCGGCCTCGGTCAGGCGGTACTCGTGGCGGACCCGGCGGCCCGACTCCTCGTAGGGCCGGCGCTCCAGGATGCCGAAGTCCACGAGCCGGCTCAGGCGCTCGGTGAGGATGTTGCGCGCGATGCCGGTGTGGCGCTGGAAGTCCTCGAACGTCCGGGCGCGGAAGAACGCGGCGCGCAGGATGGCGAACACCCACCGCTCGCCCAGGACGGCCCCGGCCCGGCCGATCGCGCAGTTCTGCTCCAACAGCTCTTCGTGGCGCATCGCATCGGAGTGTACCCCGGCCGGCGAGGTCGGTTGCAACCTGCAACGCTGGTTGTTAGCGTTCCGTTGCAAGATGCAACGGAGAACCGCGGCGCTGCACGTCGCCTGTGCCGGCGGCTACCTCGCCTTCCTCGACACGACGATCGTCAACACGAGCTTCCCGGACATCGCCGCCTCGTTCCCGGAGGCGGGCCGCGCGGAGCTCAGCTGGGTGCTCGACGGGTACTTCATCGTCCTGGCGGCCCTGCTCGTGCCCGCCGGGGCGCTGGCGGACCGCTTCGGGCGCAAGCGCTTGTTCCTCGCCGGCGTCACGGCGTTCGTCCTGACGAGCGTGGCCTGCGGCCTGGCTCCGTCCTGGGAGGCGCTCGTCGCCGCACGGGTGCTGCAGGGCGCGGCCGCGGCCGTCGTCGCACCCGTCTCGCTGGCGCTGGTCCTCCCCGAGTTCGGCGTCGAGCGCCGGGCGACGGGGGTCGGGCTCTGGGGCGCCGCGGCGGCACTGGCCGCCGCCACCGGCCCGCCGCTGGGCGGCCTGCTCGTCGAGGTGGCCGACTGGCGGTGGATCTTCCTGGTCAACGTGCCGCTCGGCGCCGTCCTGCTGTGGGCCGGTGGCCGCGTGCTGCGCGAGAGCCGCGACGAGACCGCCACCGGGCTGCCGGACCTGGCGGGCGCGGCGCTGAGCGCGGCCGCCCTGGGCCTGCTGGCGCTGGGCATCGTGGAGGGCGAGGCGTGGGGCTGGGCGAGCGCCGGGGTGCTGGCGTCGTTCGCCGGGGCCGGCGTGCTCCTGGCGGCCGTCGCGCGCCGCTGCCTGCACCACCCGCGGCCGGTGGTGTCGCCCGAGCTCTTCGCCGACCGCGCGTTCCGCCGCGGCAACGCCGGGATGCTGCTCTTCGGCGCCGCGTTCTTCTCGACGATCCTCGGCAACATCCTGTTCCTCACGTCCGTCTGGGGCTACAGCGTCCTCGACGCCGGGCTGGCGACCGTGCCCGGCCCGCTGGTGACCGCCATCGTCGCGGGGCCGGCCGGCCGTCTGGCCGATCGCTTCGGCCATCGTGCGGTGATCGTCCCGGGCACCGTGATCTACGCGGCAGGCCTGCTCGTGCTGCGCTCGGCCGGGGCGGAGCCCGACTACGTGGGGACCTGGCTGCCCGGCATGGTCCTTGCCGGGGTCGGCATCGGCCTGGCGTTCCCCACGTTCGGCTCGGCGGCCGTCGCCGGCGTGGCGCCCGACCGCTTCGGCGCCGCCAGCGCCGTCAGCTCGGCGTTCCGCCAGATCGGCGCGGTGCTCGGCACGGCGATCCTCGTCGCCATCGTCGGCGAGCCGCAGTCGCTCGCCGAGGCGCTGGCCAGGGCCGACGACGCGTACCTGTTCGCGGTCGTCGCGTCGCTGGCGTCGGGGGCCGTGGCCCTGACGCTGGCGCCGCGGCGGATGGCGGCGCCCGCGGCGGCGGCGGCGGAACCCGCACCCGCCTAGCCTGCGCGCCGCCCCGGCGCCTGCGGCCGACCGGCGGCCGTACACTGCGCCTGCGGTGTTCGACGCCCTATCGGAGAAGCTCCAGCAGACCCTGTCCGACGTCCGGGGACGGGGTACGCTCACGGAGGACGACGTCAACAAGGCCATGCGCGAGATCCGTCTCGCGCTGCTCGAGGCCGACGTCAACTTCAAGGTCGTCAAGCAGTTCACCGCGACGGTCAAGGAGCGCTGCCTCGGCGCCGACGTGCTCGGCCAGCTCAACCCCGGCCAGCAGGTCGTCAAGATCGTCAACGAGGAGCTCACCGCCCTGATGGGCGGGGCGTCCGCCGGGCTCACCTTCTCGCCGCGGCCGCCGACGGTCGTGCCCATGGCCGGCCTGCAGGGCTCGGGCAAGACCACCGCCACCGCCAAGCTCGCGCGCCATCTCAAGGCCGAGCACGGCAGCTCGGTGGCCGTCGCAGCGTGCGACGTCTACCGCCCGGCGGCCGTCGACCAGCTCGTCAAGGTCGGCGGGCAGGCCGCCGCCGAGGTCTACGAGCAGGGCACCGACCGCGACCCGGTCGACATCGCGCGGTGGGCGCTGGACCGCGCCAAGATGGACGGCAAGGACGTCCTGATCGTCGACACGTCCGGGCGCCTGCACGTCGACGAGCGCCTCATGCAGGAGCTCAAGGACATCCGGGCGGCGGTCAAGCCGACGGCCATCCTGCTGGTCGTCGACGCGATGACCGGCCAGGACGCGGTCAACGTCGCCGAGCAGTTCTCCGAGGCGGTGGACTTCGACGGCGTCGTGATGTCCAAGCTCGACGGCGACGCCCGCGGCGGCGCCGCGCTGTCGGTCAAGGCCGTCACGGGCAAGCCGATCCTCTTCGCCTCCACGGGCGAGAAGCTCGACCAGTTCGAGCGCTTCCACCCCGACCGGATGGCGCAGCGGATCCTCGGGATGGGCGACGTGCTGTCGTTCATCGAGAAGGCCGAGCAGGCGATCGAGCAGGACGAAGCGGAGGAGCTCGAGGAGAAGCTGCGGAAGAACGAGTTCACGCTCGATGACTTCCGCAAGCAGTTGCGCACCATCAAGAAGATGGGCCCGCTCGAGAGCATTCTCGGGATGATTCCCGGACTCGGCCAGCTCAAGGAGCTGGCGCAGAATAAGCCGGACGAAAAGCAGATGGCGCGCGTCGAGGCGATCATCTGCTCGATGACGGC
>DASPKC010000310.1:0-6178 GCA_035628295.1 Baekduia sp. | reverse complement strand
AGGAGATCATCGAGCACATCGCGCTGCGCCCGCAGTTCGACACGCGCGACACCGAGCGCGCCCTGAAGGGCAGCGGCATCGAGGTCCCGCCGCTCGAGGAGTACGCCTGGCGGCTGTGGGACTACTGGGAGCGCCACCTCGACCCGGACCTCTTCAAGGACCGCTCGTTCGAGGCCGCCGTCAACGGCCGCACCGTGGTCATCACCGGCGCCTCGTCGGGCATCGGCAAGGCGACCGCGATGAAGATCGCCGCCGCCGGCGGCGTCCCGCTGCTCGTGGCCCGCACGGAGTCCAAGCTCGTGGAGGTCAAGGAGGAGATCGAGGCCGCCGGCGGGACGGCGTACGTCTACCCCGCCGACCTGACCGACCTCGACTCGATCCAGGCGGTGGCCGAGCGGATGCTGGCCGACCACCCGGCCGTCGACATGCTCGTCAACAACGCCGGGCGCTCCATCCGCCGCTCGATCGTGCTGTCGCTGGACCGCTTCCACGACTTCGAGCGCACCATGCAGCTCAACTACTTCGGGGCGATCAAGATGATCATGGCCCTGCTGCCCCACATGCGCGAGCGGGGCTTCGGCCACGTCGTGAACGTCAGCTCGATCGGCGTGCAGACCGGCCCGCCGCGCTTCGCCGCCTACGTCGCGTCGAAGTCGGCGCTGGACGCCTGGACGCGCATCGTGGCCAACGAGGTCGTCGGCGACGGCATCTCGTTCACGACGATCCACATGCCGCTCGTGCGCACGCCGATGATCGCGCCGACCAAGATGTACGACTCGTTCCCGACGATCACGCCCGACGAGGCCGCCGACCTCGTGGGCGAGGGCCTGCGCGTCAAGCCCAAGCAGATCAACACCCGCCTCGGGACCTTCGGCGAGGTCGCCTACGCGCTGGCGCCCAAGGCCGTCGACCAGATCCTGCACATGGCCTACAAGGTGTTCCCGGACTCGGCCGCCGCGCGCGGCGAGAAGGATCCCGCCGAGAAGGCGTCGGTCGAGCAGATCGCCATGGCCAACCTGATGAAGGGCGTCCACTGGTAGGCCGCTTCGCCGCGACCGCTGCCGCTGCCGCGGCGGCGCTCGCGGTCCCCGGGCAGGCCGCCGCGCTGGCGCCCTGCCCGGGGGTCGACCCCACCGCCAAGCCCGTCCTCGCCGGCCAGGGCTCGCTGGAGTCCGTGATCGTCGATCACCGCGGCCGGCTGTTCTACACCGACCAGGACCGCCAGGCCCTGCGCCGCCTCGACGCGCCGGGCGCCCAGCCGGTCGACGTCGCCACCGGCATCGCGTCGCCGGGCGGCCTGGCCATCGACGACCGCGGCCGGATCATCGTCGGCCAGGGCAACGGCATCGCCCCCGCGGCCATCGGCAACGTGGCGCCCGCGGCCCGCCTGCTGCGCGTCTCACCCGAAGGCGGCCCGGTGGAGGTGCTGGCCGAGGGGCTCCAGATGGCCAACGGCCTCGCGCGGGCCGCCGACGGGACGATCTTCGCCTCCAGCGACGTCGGCTTCGGGATCGACCGCGTCAGCCCGGACGGCCGCGTGCAGATCCGCTGGGCGCAGGTCTTCTCGCCCAACGGCCTGGCGATCGACCGCACCGGGCGCTGGCTGTACGCCGCGCAGACCTTCCAGCCGGCGCAGATCTCGCGCGTCGACCTGCAGGACCCCTCGCGCGTCGAGGTCTATGCCGTCCCGTCGCCCGACGCGATCGCCGCCGGGCCGGACGGGATGACCATCGACGGCCGCGACCGGCTGCTCGTGACCGCCAACGCCGCCGGCGAGCTGTGGCGCGTGGACACCGACCGCTCGGTCTGCGCCGTCGGGACCGGGCTGCGCAACGCCAGCGCCGTCGCGTTCGGGCACTCCGATCGCGGCTTCTCGCGCGGGCGGGTGTTCGTCGTCGGCTTCGACGGCACGATCTCCGAGGTCCCCGGCGCGCGGGTGCCCGACGCCGACGCCCCGCCGCCGCCCGCCGGGCCGGCGACGACCACGACGGCGACGCGTCCGCGCGTGGTGCTCACCCCGGCGCGCGTCCGCGTCCGTGGCGGCCGGGCCACGTTCACCCCGCGGGTCACGCTCGACGGCCGGCCGCTCACCCGGAGGCTGCGGCTCGCCGGAGGGCGCACCGCCCGGACCGGCCGGCCCCTCACGGTGGTGGTCGGCGCCCGCACGCGCTCCATCCCGGTCCGCTTCACCGTCCGCGGCGTCGTGCGCCGCCGGGCGATCGCGCTCGTACGCTGAGCGTGCGCCTCTGGACCCACGACCGCATCGTCTTCCCCCTGCCGGAGGGCCACCGCTACCCGCTGGCGAAGTACCGGCTGCTGCGCGAGCACGCCGAGACGCAGGGCCACGCGGTGACCGAGCCCGAGCCCGTCGCGTGGCCGGCGCTCGAGGCGGTGCACGACCCGGGGTTCGTCGCCCGCATGCGGGAGGGCGCCCTGACCGCGCGCGAGGAGAAGGTGCTCGGCCTGCCGTGGTCGCCGCAGCTCGTGCTGCGCGCCCGGGTGGGGACCCAGGGCACCTTGGAGGCCGCCCGCGACGCCCTGCGCGACGGCGTCGGGATGGTCCTCGGCGGCGGCACGCACCACGCGGGCCGCACCTCGTCGCGCGGCTACTGCGTCTTCAACGACGTCGCGGTGGCCGCGCACGCACTGCGCTTCGAGGGCGCCGCGCAGCGTGTCCTGGTGGTCGACTGCGACGTGCACCAGGGCGACGGCACCGCCGAGCTGCTCGGCCCCGATCCCGCCGCGTTTACGCTGAGCGTGCAGTGCGAGCGCAACTACCCGTTCACGCGCATCCCGTCCGACCTCGACGTCGAGCTGCCGGCCGGGACGGGCGACGAGCTGTACCTGGCGGCGCTCGACGGCGCGCTCACCCACGCCCTGCGCGAGTTCCCCGCGCCTGACATCGCCTTCTTCCTCGGGGGCGTCGACCCGTTCGAGGGCGACGCGCTGGGCCGCCTGGCTTTGAGCCGCGACGGCCTCCGGGCGCGCGACGAGCTGGTCCTGCGGCGGCTGCGCGACGCCGGCGTGGCCGTCGTCGCGACGCTGGCCGGCGGGTACGCCCCCGACGTCCGCGACATCGTGGCGCTGCACGCGCAGACGCTGGCGGTCGTCGCCTCCTACGCGCCCTGAGCGACGGCCACCGCGCGCTCGAGCAGCGTCTGCGCCTTGGCGGTCATGCGCACCAGGCCGTAGGCGTCGAGCGTCGCGCGCGGCAGGTCGGTCGCGCCCGCGGCCGCCAGCCGGCGCACCAGCTCGGCGAGCTCGGACGGCGGCACCTCGTCCAACGCCCGGGGCCCGAGCTCGCGCACGCGCACCGGCGGCGAGCCGGTGGGCCGCAGGACCTCCTGGCCGTCGTCGTCGACGATCTCGATCGCGCCGGCCGTCTTCAGGCGGTGCGCGGCGCCCGACAGCGGCGCGCGGGCGATCGTGGTCAGCGCCTTGCCGCCGCCCGCGCGCACGACCTGGCGGTAGGCGTAGTCGGCCAGCACCGGGCCCTCGGCGCCGACGATCTCCAGCAGCACCGGCCCGAGCACCTCGCGCCCGGCGCTGCGCACGTCGGGCAGCGGCCTCAGCGGCCAGGCGGTGTAGGGCTCGAGATCCACCTGGACCTGCGCCTTGCCGCGCGCGGCGCCGGCGGCCTCGGGGAACACGCCGGTGGTCTGGCGCAGGATGCGCTCGCCGCGCAGCAGGAGCGTCCCGTGGGTGCGCACCGGCTTGCCGCCCAGCTCGAGCTCGAGGTGGTAGAGCAGCACATCGCCGCCGTCGGCCACGTCGACCACGCGCAGGACCTTCGGCTGCTGGGCCAGGAGCGTGGTCAGGTGGCCGCGCACCTCGTCGCGCCCGCGGTGCACGCCGGCGAAGCGCACCACGACCGCGTCCTCGTGGTACTGGCCCACCAGGCCCTCCAGGTCTCGCGCCTCGACGAGGCGCAGATGGCGGTCGAAGACGTCCCGGGCGCTCACGGTGCAAGAGCCTATGAACCTGCGCGCGGACGCCGCCGGGTGCTGTACGGTCGCCGCATCGGGAGCCGTCCGGGGGGAAGCGGCGACCCGCTCATCGAAGTGGTCGAGCGTGACGACGCATCCGTGGAGGAGCGTGAGGGCCGAACCGGCAGGCTGGTCGCCGCCGGTCTCCTCGTGCTCGTCGCCGTGCTCGCGGCCGTCGCGCTCACGGGCGGCGACGACTACCGCGTCAAGGCCCGCTTCCAGGCGGCGACCGCGGTCGTCGAGGGCAACCTCGTGCAGGCGGGCGGGCGGCGCGTCGGCCTCGTCAAGTCGATCCGGCTGACGCCGACGGGTCAGGCCGAGCTCGAGCTCGAGATCGAGGACGAGGACCTCAAGCCGCTGCCCGAGGGCACCCAGGCGCGCTTGCGCATCGCGTCCTTGTCCGGCCAGGCCAACCGCTTCGTCGACCTCCGCCTGCCCGACGCCCGCCCCGGCCGCTCGCCGCCCACGATCCCCGACGGCGGCGTGATCTCCTCCGCCGACACCGCCTCGGCGGTCGACGTCGACCAGTTCTTCGACCTGTTCGACCGCCGGACCCGGCAGGGCCTGCGGCGCTTCATCCGCGGCAACGGCGCGCTGTACGCCGAGCGCTCGCAGGAGGCCAACGACGGCTTCGCCTACCTCAACCCGTCGCTGGTGGCCGGCCGCCGCCTCTTCGCCGAGCTCGACCGCGACTCGGCCCTGCTCGAGCGCTTCGTGGTCGCCTCGTCGCGGCTGGTGACCGACCTCGCCGACCGCGCCGACCCGCTGGCCCAGCTCGTCGACCGCCTGGCCGTGGCCACGGGCGCGATCGCCCGCGAGGAGTCGTCGCTCACCCGCGCCGTCGGCGAGCTGCCGCCGTTCCTGCGCCGGGCCAACACCACGTTCGCGAACCTGCGCACGACGCTCGACGACGTCGACCCGCTGGTGGCGGAGTCCAAGCCCGTGGCGCCGCGGCTGCGCGCGGTCCTCGCGCAGCTGCGCCCGTTCGCCCGCGACGCGACGCCGACGGTGCGCGACCTGGCGGCCCTGACCGGCCGCCGCGGCAAGGGCAACGACCTGCTCGACCTCGCCCGGTCGGTCCTGCCGTTCCGCGACCAGACCGTCGGCACCGCCCAGCGCAACGGCAAGCCGCGGCCGGGGGCCTTCCCGACCAGCGCGCGGTCGCTGGCGCGCCAGACGCCGCAGCTGGCCTACCTGCGCCCGTACGCCGTGGACTTCACCGGGTGGCTGGACGACTTCAGCCACACCGGCGCCTACGACGCCAACGGCTCGTTCAACCGCAGCGCGTTCTCCGTCAACGCGTTCGCCACCGTGGACGGCACCCTGCGGCCGGTGCCGCCGGAGCTGCGCGGCCAACTGGCCGACGCGATCATCGCCGTCGACCAGACCGAGCGCTGCCCGGGCTCCATGGAGCGCGGCGCCCTGTACAAGCCGTCGCCCGACTTCGCCTGCGACGAGACCGAAGTGCCGGTGGGGCCGTGAGGCGCGCGCTCGCCGTCCTGGCCGCCGCCCTCGCCGTCGTGGCCGGCACGCTGCTGCTCGGCGCCGGCGGCGACGAGGGGCGCGTGCGGTACACGATCGAGCTCGACAACGCCTTCGGGCTCATCGAGGGTGCCGACGTGAAGATCGCCGGCGTGCGCGCCGGGAGCATCGACGCGATGCGCCTCGAGCGCGACCGGATGCGCGCGCTGATCGACGTCTCGATCGACCGCGAGGGCTTCGGCGACCTGCGCGAGGACGCGTCCTGCGAAACGCGGCCGCAGTCGCTCATCGGCGAGTACTTCATCGACTGCCGGCCCGGCAGCTCGCCGCAGCGGCTGCCGGAGGGCGGCACGGTGCGCGTCGAGCAGACGGGGTCCACCGTCCCCGTCGACCTCGTCAACAACATCATGCGCCGCCCGTACCGCGAGCGCTTCGCGATCATCCTCGGCGAGCTGGGCGCCGGCCTGGCCGCCCGTGGCGGCGACCTCAACGAGACGATCCGCCGCGCCAGCCCGGCGCTGCGCGAGACCGACCGCGTGCTGGCGAAGCTGCGCTCGCAGAACCAGACGCTCAAGCAGCTGATCACCGACGCGGACACGACGATCGGCGACCTCGCCGACAACAAGCGCGACGTCGGGCGCTGGGTCGTGGAGACCAAGGACACCGCCGCCGCCTCCGCCGAGCGCCGCGAGGACATCGCCGCCGGCCTG
>DASPKC010000309.1:0-2260 GCA_035628295.1 Baekduia sp. | reverse complement strand
TGGAGACGTCGCCGCTGCTGCGCGTGTCGGGGAAGTCGAGCAGCCCGAGGCGCATCCGGGGCGCGCTGGCGATGCCGCCGATGATGTCCGGCAGCTTCTGCTCCATCGTGTCGTCAGGCAGCATGAGGCCGCGCACGGCGCTGAAGCCCGTCGGCAGCGTCCAGGCGCTGGCGCCGTAGGTCGACGAGGTGGGGTCGATGCGCCCGAAGATGTAGTACGGCAGCCCCGTGATCTTCAGGTAGAAGAACTGGTCCTGCGACGTGTAGTCCGTGACCTGTGTCGCGAACGTCGGCATCAGTCGGTGAGCGGGGTTTCCCCGTCCTCCGTCAGCCAGAGCGACAACTTCACGTCGTGGTAGTAGAGATTTGGCGGCGCCGTCGGGACCGCAGGGAAGTTCATCTGGAGCTCAGGCGCGGGGTAATACTGGACGTAGTTGTAGGGCGTTGCGCTGCCCTCGCTCGGAGCGTCGGAGCCCGTGGCGTCGGCGCGGTCGCGCCACATGAGCACCCGGCGGCCCTTGCGCGGGCCGTTCGTCCACCACGTCTCCAAGTCCTTGTTGGTGTGCCCGGACTGCGGGCGGATGGTGTAGTAGTTCTCCACGCCGTTGAACATGATCTCGGCGTCGTACAGCACCCCGTTGGAGACGTAGGCGGCGGTCTGGTCGGGGGCGCGCTGGGCGTTGCCGACGGCATGGGGCACGCCGTAACTGACCGCCGGATCCCACGGCTGCGGCCCGGTGCCGCTGATGGGCATGCCCGGCGACCACTGCCAGATAGACGGGTAGTCCGCCGTGACCGTCGTCGACGCCGCCACCACTACTGGGCTCGACGCGAAGCCCAGCGCCGTGCCCAGCGTGCCGCCGAAGGTGATGCTCTGCGAGCTGGCGTGCGCGTGGCTGATCTGAAGCCGGTAGTTCGTCGAACTGAGGCGCAGCGTCCATACCGGGCCGCCCGTCGTCGCCGACCTCAGGGCCTCCTCCAGCGCCGTCAGCAGGCTCTGCCCGTTGCTGGTCGTGGATCCCGTGCTGCGGTTCGAGACGTAGTAGTACCAGCGCGTGGTCGCCAGGCTCTGCGCGTTGTCGACCGTGACGGTGAACGTCGAGTCGGCGAAGATCTGCGACACGAACAGCGGAATATCGGTTGCCATTACGGTCCCGTCCCCGTGGCCGCGAACGTCGGCACGCGCCCGGATTCGCGGAAGTAGGCGTCCAGCGCCTTGTACACGGCGCGCCCCGCCTCGGCCTCGCCGCCGGGCAGCACGGTCAGGTTGAACGTGATCGGCTGCTGGTTGTCGTTGGCCGCCCCGCGCGAGCCCAGCCCGGAGCCGAACGACGAGCCGCCCGCCCGTACCGGGGCGCCGCTGCCAGCGCCCGCGCTGGAGCCCGTGCCGATGGACCGCGCCCCGAGCCCGGCGGACACGCCGACCGCGCCGAACATCGCCGCCGCCTTGAAGTGCTGCGCCGCCGTCAGCCCGCCGATGGGACCCAGCGCCAGCGCCCCGAAGCCCTCCGCGGTGTGGAAGATCGCCTTCGTGAACGCCTGCGTGGCGAGGCCCTTCAGCACCTCACGCGTGGCCTGTGCCATCGCGCTCTTGAAGTTGCGCCCCTCGACGATGGCGGCCGTCAGCGCCTGTGCCATGCCGGCGGCCATCTGCTGCCCCGCCGCGGTCATCATGTTCGCGCCCTCGTCCAGCGCGGTCCCCAGCTCCGCCAGCATGCCGGTCGGGCCGTTCTCGCCGTACAGCAGTTCACCCAGGATACCGCCACCCGCAGCGCCCTTGCGGCGCTTGTTGACGTCCTGCATCGTGTCGTACATGGCGCCCGCGTACTGGCGTGCCATGCGCGTCACGTTCGCGAACTGCTCCTCTTGCAACTCCTGAGAACTGGCCCCCATTAGCCCGCGCTCGGCCTCGCCGGCCTGGAATGGCGTCATCCTGGCGATGGCGGCGTCCATCTCGTTTACCGCGCGCCCGCCACCTGGTGCCATGAACGCGCTGATATCGTATCCGCCACCCGAGCCGCGGCGGCGTGGCTTGCCTGGCGTCGCTGCGGGGCTAGACGACGTGGCCGCCGCCTGGTCGAGCGCCTGCTGACGCCGGGACTGCCGCAGGAGGATGCGCAGGCGCAGCCGCTCGCGCTGGGCCGCCGCCAGCGCCTGGTCCTGCGTCGCCTGGTCGGCCCGCGACTGCTGCCAGCCGCCCGTGGAACCCGTGGTCAGCACCGCGGCGGTGTCCATCAGACTGGCGATGCCGTCCATCCAGG
>DASPKC010000308.1:0-6415 GCA_035628295.1 Baekduia sp. | reverse complement strand
GGGTCATCGCCTTCAGCCGGATGCGGGCCCCCGCCTCGTCGATCACGTCGATCGCCTTGTCCGGGAGGCACCGGCCGGAGATGTACCGGTCGGACTGCTCGACCGCCGCCCGCAGCGCGCCGTCGGTGATCTGCACCCGGTGCTGCTCGGCGAGGCCGGCGTCGGCAAGACGGCCATCGTCGAGGGCCTGGCCCAGCGCATCGTCGGCGGCGACGTGCCGGACATCCTCTCCGAGAAGCGCCTGGTCGTGCTCGACCTGGCGATGATGGTCGCGGGCACCAAGTACCGCGGGCAGTTCGAGGAGCGCATCAAGGCCGTCATGAACGAGGTCCGCAAGGCCAAGAACGTGATGCTCTTCATCGACGAGCTGCACACGCTCGTGGGCGCCGGCGGCGCGGAGGGCGCGATCGACGCGTCAAACGTCCTCAAGCCCGCGCTCGCCCGCGGCGAGATCCAGTGCATCGGCGCCACGACCTTCGACGAGTACCGCAAGTACATCGAGAAGGACGCGGCCCTGGCGCGGCGCTTCCAGGCCATCACGGTCGACCCGCCGAACAGCGAGCAGACGGTCGCGATCCTCAAGGGCCTGCGCGACAAGTACGAGCAGCACCACCGGGTGCGGATCACCGACGCGGCGGTCAAGGCGGCGGTGGAGCTCTCCGGCCGCTACATCAGCGGGCGCGTGCAGCCGGACAAGTCGATCGACGTGATCGACGAGGCCGGCGCGCGGGTGCGGCTCAAGGGCATGACCAAGCCGCCGGACCTGGCGGAGATCGAGGCGGAGATCGAGCGCCTGAGCGTGCAGAAGGACGAGGCCGTGCGGGCCGCGGACTACGAGAAGGCCGCGGAGCTGCGCGACCAGGCCGAGCAGCAGCGCAAGCGCAAGGAGGAGATCCAGAAGGAGTGGCGCGCCAAGCAGCAGGAGGCCAGCGGCACCGTCGATGAGGAGATCATCGCCGAGGTCGTCTCCAAGATGACCGGCGTGCCCCTCAAGCGCCTCGAGAAGGACGAGGCCGCGCGCCTCCTCAAGCTCGAGGAGGAGCTGCACAAGAAGGTGATCAGCCAGGAGGACGCCATCAAGGCGGTCAGCAAGGCCATCCGGCGCGCCCGGGCCGGCCTCAAGGACCCCAAGCGGCCGATGGGTTCGTTCATCTTCCTCGGCCCCAGCGGCGTGGGCAAGACGCTGCTCAGCAAGGCGCTCGCGGAGTTCATGTTCGGCGACGAGGAGGCCCTCGTGCACCTGGACATGAGCGAGTACATGGAGAAGCACAACGTCAGCCGCCTCATCGGCGCGCCCCCGGGCTACGTGGGCTACGAGGAGGGCGGCCAGCTGACGGAGCGCATCCGCCGCCGGCCCTACGCGGTCGTCCTGCTCGACGAGGTCGAGAAGGCGCACCCGGACGTCTTCAACATGCTCCTCCAGATCATGGAGGAGGGCCGCCTCACCGACTCCTTCGGCCGCAACGTCGACTTCCGCAACACGGTCATCATCATGACCAGCAACCTCGGCAGCGACATCATCAAGGGCGGCGCCGGCTTCGGGTTCGGCAAGCGCACGGAGGCGACCGACTACGACAACGTCAAGAGCGTGCTGATGAAGGAGATCGAGCGGTTCTTCCGCCCCGAGTTCATCAACCGCCTCGACGACGTGATCGTCTTCCGCCCGCTGAACAAGGAGGACCTCACCCGCATCGTCGGCTACGAGGTCGCCAAGGTCGGCAAGCGGCTCTACCAGCAGGGCTTCGCCCTCGACATGGACCAGGCGGCCAAGGACTTCCTCATCGACAAGGGGTACAACCCGGAGTTCGGCGCCCGCCCGCTCCGCCGCTCGATCGGGCAGTACGTCGAAGACCCGCTCAGCGAGATGCTCCTGCAGGGACAGTTCACGGCGCCCTCGACGATCAAGGTCACGCGCCGCAACGACGCCGAAGGGAAGCCGGAGGACCACCTCTACTTCGATTCGGCCCCCGCGCCGCAGGAGCTGGTCGAGAAGTTCGCCGACCAGCCCTCGGACACGATCCCGCCCAAGCCCGCGCCCACCGGCAGCACGTAAGCCGGAGCGACAACCAGTGACCACCGAAGCCCCCTGCGGAAGCGGGGGGCTATTCGTTGGCAGCCCGTCCCTCTCCGGGGCCTTCTTCTTCCGCGGGACCGGGGGACGCCGGGCCGACGTACGACCGCGTTGATCGTCCGGGATCTTCCACGCGGAGGGTGTGCCCAGTGTCGGTGCTCGCGAGACTCGTTCTGTCTGACCGCCGGCCGCTCGCGTGCAGGCAACCGGGCCTGCGGGGGCACCGCCGGGGCTCGACGATTCGCCGGGCGCAAAGAGAAGGGCACGACAAAGCCGGAGACGGCATCGAGAGCTACCAGCGATGAATGGATGACGGCGGAGCTCGTTCGGCTCGCGCCGCGCCACCGCCTGCACACCTCCGCACCTGCTCACCTCCTCATGGAGGCCCGGCGCGTGCGTCGATTCGTCGATCGCGGTCACCTCACGCCGCCATGCCGCGGTCTTCGTCGTCGGAGAGGTGCCAGTGCCCGCCGGGCAGGTGGCGCCCGGAGGTCCGCTTCGCGCGCTCGAACTGCTGCGCGAAGAGCCCGCCGATGATCGACAGGAGGGCCACGCTCCGATCGTCCCACGGGTGCCGCTTGTCGCGGAAGACGCACGTGATCGCGCGGCACTCGCCGTCGCCGTGGCTCACGGTCGCGGCGATCGTCGCGTCGCGCATCCACGTCAGCCCCGCGTCGGCGATGGGGCGGAACGCGCCCGCGTCGGCGATCACGCGCCGGCCCTCGGCGCCGGCGATGGCCGGGGCGAGGACGCCGCAGAGGTCGTCGAACATGCCCTGGGCCGAGTCGCGCGGGCAGTCGTAGTTCACGTACGCGCCGAGGGAGAAGTCCCCGGCGCTGTCGGGGAGGAAGATCGCGGCGTTCGTGTTCCCGACGCGGCGCAGGAGGAACTCCAGCGTCGTGCGCAGGAGCGCCTCGGCGTCGAGTTCCTGGCGCAGCAGCGTCTCGAGCTCGCTCGCCGTGCGCATCATCTCCATGCGGTCGGCAAGCTCGCGCGACGCCGCGGCGAGCTGCCCGCACGCGCCGGAGAGCTGCTCGCACAGCGCCCGGTCGCGGGCGCTCGCGCGCCCGCGCTTCGAGACGGCGCGCAGGCGCTCGGCCAGCTCCGCCGCGGGCACGGGCAGGCGGATGACGTCAGACACGCCGCTCCGCACGATCTCTCCAACCAGCGGGGCTTCGATCGAGGCAACGCCGGGCGCGAGGGCGACGGCCGTGGGGCGGCGGGAGGGTTCCTTGAGCAGACGGGCGACCTCCGCGCCGTCGCCGACGATGAGGCGCAGGTCGTGCGCGGCCGCCGCGGGGACGAAGCGCACGCCCTGGCCCGCGTCGAGGACCGGGACATCCGTGCCGGCGCACAGGACGCCGACGCGGAGGGTCCGTTGCGGATTGGGCGCGCCCTTGCTCACGACCCATTGCATCGACGCGGAATGGAGGCGTCTTCAGGCGCGTGCGTCGGGACCGGCGCGTGGGCGCGCAAGCCGAGGAAAGTGCGGGGTTTCGCTCAAGAAGGTTGCGGCGGCGAGCCGGGATCGGTGATCGGTGACCGGAGCATGGTGGCAGCGCACCGCTCGGATCGCGCCCGCGCGCTCCGAGCGACCCAATGCCACCATGCGCCGATCACCGATCCCGGTTTTGTCTTTACGCCTTCGGCCTCGCCACGCTCACGGGCGACCAGAGGCGCACGACCAGCGTCGCCCTCGTGCCGCCGGGCTTGGCCACGGATTCGGGCTTGCCCTTCGCGGGCTGCGAGAGCTGAACCGGCGGGCGGTTCTCCAGCCGGATCTCCCCCTCCAGCGCCCCGGCCATCACGCGGGCGCGCGGGAGGCCCAGGCCGTGCCCGCGCCCCGCCGGCTTCTCGCTGAAGAACGGGTCGAAGGCGTGCACGAGGGCCTTGTCCGAGAGGCCCGGCCCGTCGTCGATGACGCGCAGCTCGAGGTCGCGCCCGTTCGGGTCGGCGACGGCCTGCACCGTCGCGCGCCCGCGGGGCGAGGCGTCGAGCGCGTTGGCGATCAGCTCCGTGAGCGCGCCGCGCAGCAGCGCCGGGTCCGTCGCGATGGATTCTGGAGCCTTCGAGAGATCGAACGTCGTGGTGCAGTCCGTCCCCACGCGCTGCCGCGCCGCGTCGATCGCCTCCTGCACGACGGTCCGCAGCGAGCACGTGGCCAGCCTCGGCTTGGGCGGCGAGGAGAGCAGGTGCAGGCTCTTGATGAGGTCGCCGATGTCGCGCGCCGCCGCCTGGATGGCCGCCGCGGCGGCCCGGTCGCGCTCGTCGCGCAGGCGTGTGAGCAGCAGCTGCGCGCGGCCGCTGATGACGGTGAGGGGGTTGTTGAGTTCGTGCGCGGCGCCCGCGGTCGTCTCGCCCAGCCGGGCCATGCTCTCCTGCTCCGCGAGGCGCGCCTGCGTCTGCGCCAGCTCGCGGTTGGCGATGACGAGCCGCTCGCTCGTGCGCGCCGCGCTCTCGCGCTGCGCCGCGTTGCGCAGCGCGTGGGCCCAGGCGGTGACGAGCGGGGCGATCCCCGCGCCGTCCGCCGCGCCGTCGAAGAAGACGAACCCCTCCGGCGCGCGGTTGGCGCGGGACCGCAGCGGCAGCACGCGGACGCCCGCGCCCTCGCCGATCCACGCGCACGCCCCGGCGGGGGCCTGGGAAGCGCCGTCGGGCAGGGCCGCGAGGAGCGCGAGCACCTCGTCGCCCGGCTCGGCCGGCGCGTCCACGCGCACGTCCCGGCCGGGGCCCTGCTCCACCAGCCGCCAGCGTTCGCACGATCGGGCGGCGGCCACGGCGCGCGGCACGCCCAGCGCCCGCGCGGCCGACGCGCACACCGCGGCCATGCACTGCGTGACGCCGGCCTCGCCGTCGAGGGCCGCGTTGAACGACGCGATCTCGTCGAGCGCGCGCGTGCGGGCCAGGGCCCGGCCGAGGTCCTCGCGCAGGGCGGCGTTGCTCCGGCTCAGGTGGCGCGTGGCGCTCGTCAGGCTCTCGAGGATGAGGGCGGGCGTCGTGGCCTTGTCGAGCCCGAGCACGCGCAGGCGCTCGGCGAGGGATTCGTGCAGCAGCCGCGCGACGGCGTCTGGCTCGCACCGCAGGCCCAGCGACCGCCAGACGCGCGCGACGTCGCCGCCGCGTGAGAAGTCGCCCGACCAGCCCACGTGCAGGTGCCGGCAGAGCGCCCTGGCCCCGGTGACGACGCCGATGAGCCCCGCCGAGGCGGAGCCCGCGAGCGCGGCGCTGGGCTGGTCGTGCAGCCAGACGGTCTCCTGCACCGCGGGCGGGAGCTTCCAGCGCTGCGCCAGCCGCTTGCCGGCGGTGTGGTGGTCGACGCCCAGCAGGTCGCGCTCCACGGCGGCGCTCGACTCGCCGCGCTTCTCCGCCAGGCGCACGACGGTGTCGTACGACCGCGGCAGCGCGTAATCGAGGGCGAGCTTGCCGACGCCGTGCAGCAGCCCCGCGAGGAACGCCTCTTCGGGCGCGACGCCCCTGTTCTTCTCCAGCTCCGCGATCAGCTCGCTCGCGCACGCGACACCGATGCAGAAGCGCCAGTAGCCCGCGCGGTCGAACCCCCCCGCGCCGTCGCCCGGCACGCCCACGTCGGCCGAGAGGTCGATCGCCGGCTCCTCCGCCGCGGCGTCGTCGCCGAGGGCGTTGTACACGCTGACGGCGAGGATCGCGCTGCGCACGGCGTCGAGGCCGAGCATCACCACGGCGCGCTTGACCGTGGTGATCTTGTCCCCCAGCCCCGTGTCCGAGCGGCGGCACAGGCCCAGCACGCGCGCCGCGAGCGACGGGTCGCTCTCGATGACGCGCGCCACCTCGTCCATGCCGACGCCGTCGGCGGAGCCCAGCTCGATCACCCGCGCGGCGATCGGGCCCAGGGTGGGGAGCGCGTCCACGCGCTCCAGGATCAGATCGATCCGCGCCGCGCCGGCGCTCTCGCCCGGCCCGCGCGTCGGTGGTTGGGTTGGCGCGGAACGCAGCCCCGTCATCCGTGCTCCTCTTACTCCAGCACCGCCGCGCCGCCCGCCTCGCCCACGCGCTCCATGCCGAGCAGCTCGCCGGCTTTGCGGACGAGGTCGTCGAGCGTGAAGGGCTTGCGCAGGAAGGCGCACGCGCGCCCCGGCCTTGAGCGAGTGCGTGCCGACGGTCCAGGAGGTGTAGTTCTGTAGCTCGTAGCGGTCCTCGTCGTTGGACGAGTTGCCGGCCTGCGCGCCGCCGGTGGTGAACGCCTCGTTGACGCGGACGATGGGGGCGGCGGTGCCGCCCTCCTGCCGGCGGCGCCGCCGGTCGTACTGGAAGCGCGTCTCGTTGATGACCCGCTGGTTGAGGATGGCCGTCTCGGTGAGTTGGAAG
>DASPKC010000307.1:0-11282 GCA_035628295.1 Baekduia sp. | reverse complement strand
GGGCTCGTCGGGTGCCGCGACGTCGCCGCCGAGGCTGATCGCGCGCCCGCCGCCCTCCTCGATGGCGCCCACGGTCGCCGCGGCGCCGTCGGCGTCGCCGCGGAAGCCCACGGCGACGGCCCAGCCGTCGGCCGCGAGGGCGCGCGCCGCGGCGGCGCCGATGCCCTTGGAGCCGCCGGTGACGAGCGCGACGGCGCCCTCCGGGCGGCGCGTGCCGGGCACGGCGCGGGCGGGGGTCTGCTCGGTGGTGCTCATGCTGTGGCCTCCCAGTCGAGGACGGCGGCGCCCCAGGTCAGCCCGGAGCCGAAGGCGGCGACCAGCACGCGGCCGGCCTGCGGCAGGCGGCCTGCGGCCTTCGCGCGGGCCAGGGCGAGCGGCAGGGTCGCCGCGGAGGTGTTGCCGGTGTGCGCGATGTCGTCGACGACGCGCTCGGGCGGCAGGCCGAGGCGCTCGGCGACGGCCGCGGTGATGCGGGCGTTGGCCTGGTGCGGGACGACCAGGTCGAGGTCGCCGACGCCGATGCCGGCCAGCTCGCAGGCGCGCGCGGCGGCGCCGCACATCGCGCCGACGGCGCGCCGGAACGTCTCGTGGCCGTCCATGACGATGTGCCCGCCGACGCCGCAGACGATGAGCTCGGAGCCGCCGCCGTCGCTCTGGAGCACGACGGGCCCCAGCCGCCCGCCGCGGTCGCCGGCGACCAGGACCGCGGCGCCGGCGCCGTCGGCGAACAGCGGCGCGGTCATGCGGTCCTCGAGGTTGAGCACGCGGCTGAGGACGTCGACGCCGATGACGAGCGCGCACTGCGCGCGGCCCGCCTCGATCGTCGCTCCCGCCACCGACAGGGCGCTCAGCCAGGCCGTGCAGGCCGCCGCGACGTCGAACGCGCCGGCGCGGTCGGCGCCCAGGCGGTGGGCGACCATCGGCGCGACCTGCGGGCAGGCGAAGTCGGGGGTCATCGTGCCGACGACGACGAGGTCGACGTCGGCGGCGGCCACGCCGGCGTCGGCGAGCGCCGCGCGGGCGGCCTCCTCGGCCAGGTCGGTCGTCGTCGTGGCCGACGCGGTGGCGTGGCGGCGCTCCCGGATGCCCGTGCGGCGGGCGATCCACGTCGCGTCCACGCCGGCGCTCGCGCCGATCGCGTCGTTGTCCACGACGCCGTCGGGCAGCGCGGCCCCGAGGCCGACGAGCGAGGCGGTGCCCAGCGCGCGGCCGGCGGCCGGCGCGTCGAGCAGGCCCGCGGCCACCTCAGGCGGTCGCACGCAGGGCCTCCTCGGCGGTCGCGGCGCTCGCCTCGGGGACGTTGCGCGCCACCAGCTTGGCGAGCACCTTCCCCGGCCCGGCGTCGATGAAGTGCGTGGCGCCGCGCTCGCGCAGCGCGCTCATGGTCTCGCGCCAGCGCACCGGCGCGGTCAGCGCGTCGGCCAGCTCGCGGCGCACGTCGCCGAACGGCCGCGCCGTCGCGCACGACAGGACCGGGATGCGCGGCTCGTGGATCTCGGTGGCGGCGAGCGCCTCGGCGAAGCCGGTGCGCGCGGCCTCCATCTGCGGGGAGTGGAAGGCGCCCGCGACGTCGAGGCGCAGCACGCGCAGGTCGTCGGCCTTCGCCTGCGCGGCCGCCGCGTCGAGCGCGTCGGGCGCGCCGGAGAGGACGACCTGCCCGGGCGCGTTGTCGTTGGCGACCGCGACGCCGTGGGCGGCGGCCAGGCGGCGCGACTGCGTGGCGGTGCCGCCCAGCAGGGCCAGCATGGTCCCGCCGCCGGCGGCCTCGCCGGACTCGGCCATGAGCCGGCCGCGCTGCACCGCGAGCGCGAGCGCGTCCTCGTCGCGCAGGACGCCGGCGGCGGCCAGCGCCGACAGCTCGCCCAGCGAATGGCCGGCGAGCGCGAGCGGCTCGACGTCGCCGGCCAGGCGGCTCCAGCCCGCCAGCGAGGCGCAGAGGATCGCCGGCTGGGCGAAGCGGGTGCTCTCGCGGACCCGCTCGAACGGGTCGTCGCCCACGAGCGCGGCGGCCTGCTCGAGCAGGTCGGGCCGGCGCTCGGCGACGAGGTCCCGCATGTCCGCGGTGTGGGCGCCCTGCCCGGGGAACAGGACGGCGGTGGGGGCTCGGTCGAACACGTTGACCACCCTCGACACCGCGGCAGCCCCGAGGGAACCCGATTCCGCCGCAGACCCCCCGGGCGGGGGGAGTCAGGGGGACGTCGGTGGGGGGTCAGGCCAGCAGGCCGAGGCGCTGCGCGCGCTGCACGGCCTGCGTGCGGTTGCGCACGCCGAGCTTGCGATAGACGCCGGAGGTGTGCTCCTTGACCGTGTGCGGCGAGAGGTGCAGCCGCTTGGCGATCTCGGCGTTCGTCGCACCCGAGGACATCAGCCCGAGGACCTCGCGCTCGCGCTCGCTCAGCGGTGGGCCGGCGGGCTCCTCGACCGGCTCGAAGACGGTCATCCCGCGCCCGACCATGCGCACGGCGTCGGCGATGTCGGAGGCCGGCCACTCCTTGGGCACGAAGCCGGCGGCCCCGGCCGCCCGCGCCGCCGCCGGCGAGATCCGCCCCGCCCCGGAGATGAGCAGGACCGCGGTCTGCGGCGAGACGGCACGCAACCGCTGGGAGACCTCCGGCCCCGACTCCTCGCCGACGAAGAGGTCGACGAGGGCCACGTGGGGCTCGAAGCGCCGGGTCAGCGCCTCCGCCTCGGCCCCCGTGCGCGCGCTCAGGCAGCGCTCGACCCACGGCTGCTCGCCGAGCATCACGCGAAAGCCCCAGTGCACGACGTCGTGGTCGTCCACCACGAGGACGCGCAGGCGCCGGCCGGTGTCGCTCACAGGACGCATCATGCCGCGCCGGCCACCACGAGCCGCACCTGCCAGCGCCCGTCCGGCGCCAGCCCGTACTCGACGAGGCCGCCGGCCTGCAGCGCCGCGTGCTGCGCCAGCCGCAGGCCCATCCCGACCTGGCCCGGGCCGGGCTCGCCGCGGACCCCGTCGTTGACCACCTCGAGCACGAACGTGCCGTCCTCGGCGCGGATCCGCACGTCGACGCAGCCCGGCTCGGCGTGCTTGACGATGTTCGTCACCGCCTCGCCCAGGACCTCCTGCGCGAGCGCCTGCAGCGCCGGAGGCGTCGCCGCGGGGTCGCCCTCGACACGGATGTCGAAGCCGTGGCCGGCGGCCTGCAGGTCGGCGAGCTCCTCGGCCAGCGTGCTGGTCCTGCGCCGCAGGTCGCGGCTGAGCGGGCGCTCGAGCAGCCCCCGGAGGTCCTCCAGCGCCGTCTGGACCTCGCCGGCGCAGCGCACGCGCTCCTCCGCCGGCAGGTCCCGGTCACTGGCCGACAGCGCCAGCAGGACGCCGAACAGCCGCTGGATGACGCCGTCGTGGATGTCGCGCGCGAGGTCGATGCGCTCGAGCAGGGCCCGCGCCTTGCCCTGCTGATAGGTGGCGATGCGCGCGGTCGCCGCGAGCGCGGCGGTCTTGCCGAGGATCCACAGCCGGTGGCGCGTGGCGTCGTCCAGCGCGGCCGCCTCGGGGGCCCGCTGGCCGAGCACCACGCCGATCAGCAGCCCCGACGCGCACAGGGGAACGCAGACGAGCGGGCCCTGATCGGCCTCGGACAGGAACTGGTCGGGGAGGCGCCCGGCGAACGGGGGGCGCGCCTCGACCACCGTGTCGTCGAGCAGCGCCTGACGCGCCACGTCGGCGGTGTCGATCGTGACCGGCACCTTGGCGAAGGCCTCGAAGTCGATGCCGTGGCTGCCCACGACCCGCACGCGCCGGCGGCCGGGGTCGTAGCGGAACACGAGCGCCCGGTGCATGTCGGACTGGCTGCACATCGCCTCCGCGAGGCGGCCGTAGAACGACGGGCCCTCCCCGCCCTCCTCGACCTGGTCGAGGACGGCGACGAACTGCTCGAGCACCTCGATCTGGTGCTGGGCAGCGGCGAGCGCGTCGGCGGCGGAGGCGGCCATCGCACCCGAGGATGACGCGCGCGGGCCGCCACTGCCAACGCGTCCCCCCGATCGGGGGGCGAGGACGACCGAGGGCCCCGCCGGAGCGGGGCCCTCGCCGTCATGCGTGCTTCGCCTTGCGGCTAGGCGATGGTCTGCGGGCCGAGCTGGATCACTCCGCCGTGACCAGTCGACGGCTCGAACTGGTTGTTGCCGTAGTACACGGCGTCATAGCCGAGCCCTGGCAGGGTCCCCGAGAGGGCCTGTGCCAGACCGCCGCACTCCCAGCTGCCGTCCGGCGCGGTGACCGCCGAGCACAGCAGCGTGTTGTTGCTGTAGGCGAACACCGGCTGGCCACCGAGGCCAGCGCCGGCCGGGTTGGCTGGCGTCTCCAGGATGTCCGACCGCGTCAGGCGACCGCTGGCCCGGAGGTACACGCCGAGCGGGTTCCGGCCGCCCAGCTCCAGGATCAGCGGGTTGACCTGCATCGTCGTCGGCACCCGCTGCACCGTCGGGCTCGAGGTCCAGGTCTTGGTCGCCGTGGCGCTCCGCGTCTGACCGTTGCGGTCGACGAAGCTCGCGGTGACGGTGTCCTGGCCCGCCGTGGTACCGGTCCAGCAGTGCTGGGTCTGGCCGTTGGCGTCGGTCGTGCCGGTCGCGTTCTGCGTGGTCGGGTGCGTGCCCGTCCGCGAGAACGTGACCTGCTCGCCCTGGCTCGGGTTCGGGTCGTTGGTCGTGGCGGTCACGCAGTGCTCCGTGCCCACCGGGTTGGAGTCCGACTGCGGCGTCAGCGTGATGCCGGTGTTGTCGGGCTGCGAGCCCTGCCACGTCTTCGTGGCAGTGGTGCTCCGGGTGATCCCGTTGCGGTCCGTGAACGAGGCCGTGATCGTGTCCGTGCCCGCGTTGGTGCCGCGGTACGTGTACGAGGCGGTGCCGTTCTGGCCCGTGGTCTGGGTCGTCGCCCCCTGCGGGTTGGCGCCGGCGACCGAGAAGGTCACCGTCTCACCCTGGCTGGCGTTCGGGTCGTACGTGGTGGCCACGACCGTGTGGTCGGTGCCCACCGGGTTGGTGTCCGCCCTCGGTGTCAGCTCGATCGCGCTGTGGCACCGCTGGTGGAACTCCTCCTGGCTGAGGCGCCCGTTGTTGCAGTTCGGGTCGCAGTCAGGATCGCGCGGTCCGATGTCGTCGCACGGATCGCACTGGGCGCCCCGCGGTCCGACGTTGTCGCACGGATCGCAGTCCGCCGCACGCGGCCCGACGTTGTCGCACGGGTTGCAGTTCTCCCCGTACGGCCCGACGTTGTCGCACGGGTTGCAGTTCGCCCCGTACGGCCCGCGGTTGTCACACGGGTCCCGGTCGTCGTCGCAGTCACGACGGCGGTCACGCCCGACGCAGTCGTCGTCGTCGTCGCCATCGCAGTCGCGATCGCGCGCCCGACGCTCGCCGCGGCAGTCGTTGTCGTCGTCGTCGTCATCGTCGCCGCCGGGGTACCGGCCCGGACGATCCCGGTCGCGATCGTCGTCATCGTCGTCGCGATCGCCCCGGCAGCGCCGGTTGCGGTCACGGTCACGGTCACGATCCCGGTCGCGGTCGCCACGGTCCCGATCACGGTCGCCCCGGTCCCGATCGCGGTCGCCGCGGTCGCGGCCCTCTTCATCGTCGTCGTCGCCGCGGTCGCTGCCGTCGCGACGCTGCGAGCTCCGCGCCCGATCGGGCCGGTAGCAGTTGTTGCCGCGATGGTCGGCCCGGCGGATCTTCTTCGCCTTCTTGGACCGCTTCGTGGCCTTCTTGTTCTTCTTGGCCTTCTTGGACTTGGCCGCCTGCTTCTTGGACTTGGCCGCCTGCTTCTTGGCCTTCGCCCCTGCCTTGGTCGACGCACTAGGCGCCTTGCTCGCAGCCCCGGCCGTCGCAGCGCTCATCGCGCCTGCGAAGGCGAGCAACGAACAGATGAGCGCGGCGACGAGCAACCTGCTCGTCCAGACCCGCCCCGTCGTACTCGTCATCCGAGTCCCCCTTGGATTGCCGACGCGGACGCCGGCCCGCTCCCGCCACGCCCGGACAGACTCGTTCGCCCAGGCGAGCGCCGTTCGTGGGCGACGCTAACCGCGCCTTGGCGGGTTGGGAACGCCCTGTCCGGGTGGTACGCGCCTGTACGTACGGGCCTACCCGCCTTTTGGATGGTCCCGCCCGCCGGCCCGACCCTCAGGCTGAGGTCGAGCCTCAGGCCGATCGACGGCGGACGGGCGGCAGGTCGGTCGCCGTGCCCGCCGCCACCTCGGCCGCGATGCCCAAACTCTCCGACAGCGTGGGGTGCGGATGGATCGTGAGGCCCAGATCCTCGACGTCCGCCCCGGTTTCCATAGCCAGAACCGCCTCGGCGATCAATTCACCGGCATGTGGTCCAACGATGCCGGCGCCCAGCAGACGGCCGCTGCCCTTCTCCACGATCCACTTGGTCATGCCGTCGGGCCGGCCGCTGGACAGCGCGCGTCCGGAGGCGGACCACGGGAAGCGCCCGACCTCAACCGTGACGCCCTCCTCGGCTGCCTGGGTCTCGGTGAGCCCCGCCCAGGCCAGCTCCGGATCGGTGTAGGCGACGGCCGGGATGGCCACCGGATCGAACGCCGCGTCGCGGCGCCCGGCGGCGGCCTCCGCGGCCACCTTGCCCTCGTGGATGGCCTTGTGCGCGAGCATCGGCTCCCCGACCAGGTCGCCGATGGCGAAGATGTGCGGCACGTTCGTGCGCATCTGCCGGTCCACGGGCACGACGCCGCGGGCGCCGAGCTCCACGCCGGCGGCGTCGAGCCCGAGCCGGTCGCCGTTGGCGCGGCGCCCGACGGCGACCAGCACGCGGTCAAACGCCGCCGGCTCCGGGCCGCCCTCGCCGAAGGTCACGCGCAGCGCCTCGCCGTCGGGCTCGACGGCCTCGACGGCGGTTCCGAGATGGATCGCGGCGTAGCGCCCCGAGATGCGCTTGTGCAGCGGCTTGACGAGGTCGCGGTCGGCGCCCGGGATCAGCCCGTCCTGCAGCTCCACCACCGTCACCGCGCTGCCGAGCGCGTCGTAGACGGTGGCCATCTCCAGACCGATGATCCCGCCGCCGACGACCAGCAGGCGCTCCGGCACGTCGGCCAGGTCCAGCGCGCTCGTGGAGTCCAGGACCCGCGGGTGCTCGGCCGGGATCCCCGGCAGGCGCACGGCATGCGACCCGGCCGCGACGATGCAGCGATCGAACTCCAGCCGCTCGCCGTCGACCTCCATCGCGTGCGCCCCGGTGAAGCGGGCCTCGCCGCGCACGACGGTCACCTTGCGGCCCTTGGCCATCTGTCCGAGCCCGCCGGTGAGCCGGTCGACGGCCCCGTCCTTGAACGCCCGCACGCCGTCGAGGTCGATCGACGGGGCTCCGAACGCGATGCCGTGCGCCGCGGCGTCCTCGGCTTCCGCCAGGACCTTCGCCACGTGCAGCAGGGCCTTGGACGGGATGCAGCCGACGTTCAGGCACACGCCGCCCAGGCGCTCGTGGCGCTCGACGAGCGTGACGTCGAGGCCGAGGTCGGCGGCGCGGAAGGCCGCGGTGTAGCCGCCCGGGCCGGCCCCGAGCACGACGAGCTGCGCCCGGCTCACAGCAGCACGCGCCGCAGGTCGCCCAGCACGCCGGCCAGGTGCGTGCAGAACCGCGCCGCCAGCGCCCCGTCGACGACGCGGTGGTCGTAGCTGAGCGACAGCGGCAGCATCAGCCGCGGCTGGAACTGCGTGCCGTCCCACACCGGCTTCGTCGCGCTGCGCGTGACGCCCAGGATCGCCACCTCCGGCGCGTTGACGATCGGCGTGAAGCCGGTGCCGCCGAGGCCGCCGAGCGAGGAGATGCTGAACGTGCCGCCCGCCATCTCGGCGGGCGTGAGCTTGCCGGCGCGCGCCTTGGCGCTCAGCGCGGTCAGCTCGGCGGCCACCTCGAGCAGGCCCTTGGCGTCGACGTCCTTGATGTTGGGCACCACCAGGCCGCCCGGCGTGTCGACGGCGAAGCCCAAGTGGTAGTAGCGCTTGAGCACCAGCTCGTCGCCGTCCAGCGACGAGTTGAGCTCGGGAAACGCCTTCAGCGAGGCGACGCACGCCTTCAGCAGCAGCGCGACCATCGTCACCTTGACGTCGGACTGCTCGGCGTTGGTGCGCTTGCGGAACGCCTCGAGCTCCGTGACGTCGGCGTCCTCGTGATGGGTGACGTGCGGGATGCGCACCCAGTTGCGCGCGAGGTTCGGCCCGCTGATCTTCTTGATGCGTGACAGCGGCGCGCGCTCGACCTCGCCGTACTTCGCGAAGTCGACCTGCGGCCACGGCGCCAGGCCCAGGTCGGCCCCGCCGGTGCCACCGGTGATCGCGCTGCGCAGGTCGTCCTTGGTGATCCGGCCCTTGCGACCGGTGCCGCGGAGGGTGCTCAGGTCGATGCCCAGCTCGCGGGCCAGGCGGCGGACCGCCGGGCTGGCGTGCGGCGCGCCCGGGATCGTGGGCAGCGGGGGCGGCTCCTGCACGGTCGGCGCCGAGGGCGCGTCGCGGTCCTCCGGGCCGGCGGCCTGCGCCTCGGCCACGACCGCTGCCTCGGCGCCGGCCGCCGGGGCGCCGTGCGTCGCGGGCGCGTCGGACGCTGCCGGCGCGCCCTCGGCTGCGGGCGCGCTGCCGTTGCCGCCGGCGTCGGCCCCCGCGGCCTCGGTGGCCTCGAGCACGAGCAGGACGACGCCCTCCTTCACGCGGTCGCCGACGTTGACCTTGAGCTCCTTGACCTCACCGCCGAACGGCGCCGGGACGTCCATGGTCGCCTTGTCGGACTCGAGGGTGACCAGCGGGTCCTCCGCCGCGACGGTCTGGCCGACCTCCACGAGGACCTCGATAACGGGCACGTCCTCGAAGTCGCCGATGTCGGGGACCGCGACCTCCTTCAGCGCCGCCACGGGGCCTCCGATCCGCCGACGATGCCGTAGCGGCTGATCGCCTCGCGCACCCGCTCGACCGGCAGCTCGCCCTCGGCCGCCAGGCCGTTGAGCGCGGCCACCGCGACGTGGTGGCGGTCGACCTCGAAGAAGCGCCGCAGCACCTTGCGGTAGTCGCTGCGGCCGAAGCCGTCGGTTCCCAGGACGGTGTACCTCCCTGGCACGTAGGGGCGGATCTGCTCGGCGAACATCCGCACGTAGTCGGTGGCCGCGACCACCGGGCCCCGGCCGAGCTCGAGCTGGCTGGTGGCCCACGGCTTGCGCGGCGTCCAGGACGGCTGCAGCCGCGCCTCGCGCTCGACGGCCATGCCGTCGCGCTGCAGCTCGTTGAAGCTCGTGGCGCTGAAGACGTCGGCCTGCACGTCCCACTCCTCGGCCAGGAGGTCGGCGGCGGCCTCGACCTCGCGCAGGATCGCTCCGGAGCCGACGAGCCGGACGCGCGGGCCCGGCGAGCCGTCGTCCGCCGCGCGGATGCGGTGCATCCCGCGCAGCACCCCTTCCGCCGCGCCGTCAGGCATCGGCGGGTGCTGGTAGTTCTCGTTCATCAACGTCAGGTAGAAGAACACGTCCTCCTGCTCGGCGAGCATGCGGCGCAGGCCGTCCTGCACGATCACCGCCACCTCGTAGCCGTAGGTCGGGTCGTACGAGATGCAGTTGGGGTAGGCGGCGGCCATCACCTGGCTGTGGCCGTCCTCGTGCTGCAGGCCCTCGCCGTTGAGCGTCGTGCGGCCCGAGGTGCCGCCCAGGAGGAACCCGCGGGCGCGCATGTCGCCGGCCGCCCACAGCAGGTCGCCGACCCGCTGGAACCCGAACATCGAGTAGTAGATGTAGAAGGGGATCATCGGCTCGCCGTGGTTGGCGTACGAGGTCGCCGCGGCGATCCAGGAGGCGGTCGCGCCGGCCTCGTTGATGCCCTCCTGGAGGATCTGGCCGGCGCGGTCCTCCCGGTAGAACATGAGCTGCTCGCGGTCCTCCGGGTGGTACAGCTGGCCGACCTGGCTGAAGATCCCCAGCTGGCGGAACATGCCCTCCATGCCGAACGTGCGCGACTCGTCGGCGACGATCGGCACCACCCGCGGGCCGAGCTCCTTGTCACGCAGGACGGCCGCGAGCACGCGCACGAAGGCCATCGTGGACGAGACCTCGCGCTCGCCCGTGCCGTCCAGGACGGACCGGAAGACGTCCAGCGACGGGACCCGTAGCGGCCGGTCGCGGACCACGCGGGCCGGCAGCGAGCCGCCGAGCGCCTCCCGGCGCTCGCGCAGGTAGCGCTCCTCGTCGCTGCCCGGTGCCGGCTTGAGGAAGGCCTTCGCGCGCACCTGCTCGTCGGTGAGCGGGAGGCCGAAGCGGTCGCGGAACGCCAGCAGCGCGCCCTCGCCCATCTTCTTCTGCTGATGGGTGATGTTCTGGCCCTCGCCGGACTCGCCCATCCCGTAGCCCTTGATGGTCTTGGCCAGGATCACGGTCGGCTGACCGGTGTGCGCCATGGCCGCCGCGTAGGCCGCATGGACCTTGACGGGGTCGTGGCCGCCGCGGTTGAGCTGCCAGATCTCGTCGTCGCTCATCTGCGCGACCATCTCGGCGAGCTCGGGATAGGCGCCGAAGAAGTGCTCACGCACGTAGCGGCCGTTGCGCGACTTGTACGTCTGGTAGTCGCCGTCGAGCGCCTCCTCCATCCGCTTGCGCAGGATGCCGGTGGTATCCGCCGCGATCAGCGGGTCCCAGCGCGAGCCCCAGATCACCTTGATGACGTTCCAGCCGGCCCCGCGGAAGTTCGTCTCGAGCTCCTGGATGATCTTGCCGTTGCCGCGGACCGGGCCGTCCAGGCGCTGCAGGTTGCAGTTGATGACGAAGACCAGGTTGTCGAGGCGCTCGCGTCCCGCGAGCGACAGCGCGCCCATCGACTCCGGCTCGTCCATCTCGCCGTCGCCCAGGAAGGCCCACACCTTGCGATCGGCCATGTCGGCGATCCCGCGCCCGGCGAGGTACTTCATGAAGTGGGCCTGGTAGATGGCCATGAGCGGCCCCAGGCCCATGGACACCGTGGGGAACTGCCAGAAGTCCGGCATGAGCCACGGGTGCGGGTAGGAGCTCAGCCCGCCGCCGCCCACCTCCTGGCGGAAGCGCAGCAGCTCCTCCTCGCTGAACCGGCCCTCGAGGAACGCACGCGCGTAGATGCCGGGCGACGAGTGGCCCTGCATGTAGACGAGGTCGCCGCCGTGCTCGGGCGTCGCCGCGCGCCAGAAGTGGTGGAAGCCGACCTCGTAGAGCGTGGCCGCGGACTGGTAGCTCGCGATGTGGCCGCCCAGCTCGGACGACTCCTCGTTCGCCCGCAGGACCGTGCACATCGCGTTCCAGCGGATG
>DASPKC010000306.1:0-7540 GCA_035628295.1 Baekduia sp. | reverse complement strand
GACGGTGGAGGTGTCGCGCCGGAACCTGCTCGCGGCGTTCGACAACGTCGCGGCGCAGGTCGGCCCGAGCGGCTACCTGGTCGGCGACTCATTCTCGGTCGCCGATCTCACCGCCGCCTCCATGCTCGGGCTCATCGTCGTGCCGCCCGAGTTCGAGTACGTCAAGGTCCGCCCCGACGAACGCCCGGCGGCGTTCCGCCGCTTCCGCGACTCGCTCAAGGACCACCTGGGCTTCCGGTGGGTCGAGGAGATGTACGCGCGCCATCGCGGGACCAGCGCCGCGGTGCGCGGCGCTTGCGCGCAAGCGCCGTCGCCCAGCCGGGGGCGGGAGGCCGCGCGGGCCTGAGGCGGGACGCGATCGCCCGCGCCAGTTGACCGGCGATCAGCCTCTCGCGCTGCGCCAGGACGGCACGCCGAGCGAGATCAGCCGCAGCTGCTTCTCGGCGCGGCGCCGGATCTCGGCCTCGGCCTGCGCGTCGTCGGGCGAGGCGTCGAGCAGGTCCTCGGCGGTGGACGCGACGGTGCCGACCATCAGCGAGGCGACCATCTGGAGGTCCTCGGTGCTCCAGGCGTTGAGGTGGGGCAGGCGGGCGAGGTCCGTCGCGAGCTCGCTGGCGAACAGCTCGATCTCGCGACGGATGACGTGGCGCAGGACGGCGTTGCCGCTGAAGCGCTCGCGGGCGATCAGGCGGAACTGGGGCCGGTTGGCCTGGACGTGGCGCACGAGCGTGTCCACCGAGCCCGAGATCACGCTCTTCCAGTTGGCCATGTCCGTGCGTGCCGCGGTGAGCATCTGGCGCAGCGTGCGGAAGGCGTCCTCGACCAGCACAAGGCCGAGCTCCTCGACGCTGTCGAAGTGGCGGTAGAACGCGCTGGGCGCCACGCCGGCCTCGCGCGTGATCTCGCGGATGCCGAGGCTGGAGAACGCCTGGTCCTCCAGCAGCGTCATCGCCGCGTCGAGCAGGCGCTCGCGCGTCTGGCGCTTGCGCTCCTCGCGCGAGCCGCCCGGCGCGACGTCGCGCTGCGCGCCGCCGCCCCGGCTGCGCGAGCGGCCCGGCGAGCTGCCTTTGCGTGTACGACCGTCCACCGGACAAGTGTGACACGGCGCACGGTCGGGTTGACAAGCCAGCCAACTCTGTGAACAACTGTTCTCCGAAATGGCGACCGCGACCACTCCCCTGCTGCGCCTGGCCGACACCCTCGTCGGCCCCCACGGCGTCGACCGCTACCTCGAGCTCGTGCGCCCCACGTGGACGCTGCGAGAAGCGCGCGCCCGCGTCGCGTCCGTCGACCGCGGCGTCCCCGGCGCGGTCACGCTGCGCCTGCGCCCCAACGCCGCGTGGAAGGGCCACCGCGCCGGCCAGTTCGTGCGCCTGGCCGTGGAGATCGACGGCGTGCGCCACGAGCGCTGCTACTCGCCCGCCGGCCCGGAGGGCGACCGCGGCGCCATCGAGCTCACCGTGCGCACGCACGCCGACGGCCTCGTCTCCCGGCATCTCGCCGACCACGCGCAGCCCGGCCTGGTGGTGGGTCTCTCGCAGGCCGACGGCGACTTCGTGCTGCCGCGCCCGCGCCCGGACCGCCTGCTGCTGATCAGCGGCGGCAGCGGCATCACCCCGGTGCTGTCGATGCTGCGCACGCTCTGCGCCGAGGGCCATCGGGGCGACGTCCTGTTCCTGCACTTCTCGCCCGCGCCCGAGCGCACGCTCCACCGCGCCGAGCTCGACGCGATCGCGGCGGCCCACCCGAACGTCACCGTGGCGCTGCGCCACACCCGCGCGGGCGACGGCCACCTCACGGCGGCCGACCTGCCCGGGCGCCTCGCCGCCGCGCCCGCCTACGTCTGCGGGCCGCCCGCGCTGCTGGACGCCGCGCGCACGCTGATCGAGCCGCAGCGGCTGCACGTCGAGAGCTTCCTGCCGCCCGTATGGACCGTGCCCGCCGGCGAGGCGGACGGGCACCTCCGCTTCACCGCGTCCGGGGCCCAGGCGCAGAACAGCGGCGCCCCGATCCTCGTCCAGGCCGAGGCCGCGGGCCTGACCCCCGCCCACGGCTGCCGCATGGGCATCTGCCACAGCTGCACCTGCCGCAAGACCACCGGCAGCGTGCGCAACGTCCTCACCGACGAGATCTCGTCGGCCCCCGACGAGGACGTCCAGATCTGCGTGACGGTGCCGCTCGGCGACGTCGCGATCGACCTCTGACCCTTCCAGGAGCCATCCCCCGATGACCACTGCCGTCGCACCGACCCCGACGACGACCCGCGAGCCGATCCGCCGCGAGGGCGTCCCGTACCTGACCCTGGAGCAGCTCGACGCCTTCGGCGCCGAGCTCGACGCCATCCGCAACCACGTGCTGGAGGACCGCGGCGAGCGCGACGTCGCGTACATCCGCCGGATCATCCGCGCCCAGCGGGCGCTGGAGGTCGCGGGCCGCGGTCTGCTGTTCGCGAGCTTCTTCCCGCCGGCCTGGGTGGCGGGCACCGCGGCGCTCAGCCTGTCGAAGATCCTCGACAACATGGAGATCGGCCACAACGTCATGCACGGCCAGTACGACTGGACGCGCGACCCCGCCCTCTCCAGCAAGACGTTCGAGTGGGACACCGCGTGCCCCGCCGAGCAGTGGCGCCACTCGCACAACTACATGCACCACACCCACACCAACATCGTGGGCAAGGACCGCGACATCGGCTACGGCATCCTGCGGATGAGCGAGGACGAGCCGTGGCGGCCCTACTACCTCGGCAACCCCGTGTACGCGGCGCTGCTGGCGACGCTGTTCCAGTACGGCGTGGCGCTGCACGACCTCGAGACCGAGCGCATCGCCAGCGGCGAGGTCAAGCTCTCCGACAAGCGCGAGATGGCCCACGCGATCTGGCGCAAGGTGCGCCGCCAGACCCTCAAGGACTACGTGCTGTTCCCGGCGCTGGCCTTCCCGATCTTCCCGCTGGTCCTGGCCGGCAACGTGACCGCGAACCTCACCCGCAACCTGTGGTCGTTCACGATCATCTTCTGCGGCCACTTCCCCGACGGGACCGTGGAGTTCAGCGAGGAGGAGACGGCCGAGGAGACCCGCGGGGAGTGGTACCGGCGCCAGCTGCTGGGCTCGGCCAACCTCACCGGCGGCAAGCTGTTCCACATCCTGTCGGGCAACCTCTCCCACCAGATCGAGCACCACCTGTTCCCCGACCTGCCCGCGCACCGCTACGCGGAGATCTCCGTCGAGGTGCGCGAGATCTGCGAGCGCTACGGGCTGCCGTACAACGCCGGCCCGCTGCACCGCCAGTTCGGGACGGTCGTGCGCAAGATCGTCAAGCTGGCCGTCCCCCCGCGCCTGCTGGGCCGGGCGGCCGCGCCGGCGCCGGCCGCCTAGGCGGTCTCCGCCGCGGATGCGGGGCTAGAGGTCGGCCGGCTGCGTGAGCCGGAAGCGCAGCCGGTCGCCCTGGCGCTCCTCACGGGCCGCGCAGCGCCGCGCGACGCCGCGCAGCAGGCCGGCCATCGCCTCGCGCCCCGCGGCCTCGGCGGAGTGCAGCGTCACGGTCGCCGGCCAGCGCCACGCGCCATGGCGCACCTCGAGCTCCTCGAGGTAGCCGAGCACGTCGATGGCGCGGCCGTGGCGCGCGCCGTCGCCGAGATCGTGGTCCAGCGACGCCTCGACCACCGGCCAGGCGGTCAGCAGCGCCATCGCCTCCCACGCGCTCGCGACGTGCAGCCAGCCCGGCGGTGCGACGCGGTGCTCGGTGTCGTCGTCGAGCCACAGGCGCACCGGGCGCCCGAACGGCAGCCGCGCGAGGAACCGCCGGTGCGCGCGCGTCGCCTGCACCTCCCAGAGCAGCCGGCGGCGGTCGGCGTCGTCGCCGGGCAGGCGCTCGAGCAGCGCCTCGCCGTGGGGCAGCAGCCCCGGGTCGCGCCGGCGCCACAGCGCCAGCGCGAGCTCCCTCGCGTTCATCGCATCTCCCCCATGCCCCCTCCACATCGTCGCGCGCCCCGCGGGCGTACCCGCGAACCGGCGGCGGCACGCCGCGCGGGCGGGGGCGTCGACTTCCCCCCTTTGGCCCCTCCTCGCCGCGCCGGTGCGCGCTGACACTGCCGCCAGCGCCCATCCGGGCACGCCACCACCGCAAGACAGGAGCCAGACCAATGCACCGCACCATCGCCCACCGCCGCACCCGCGCGGCCCTCCTGGGCGCCAACGCCGCCGTCGTGCTCGGGCTCGGGCTCGGCGCCTCCGACGCGCTCGCCGGCCAGTACGACCCGTGGGTCGCACGCCACGGCCTGTCGGCCGCCCAGTACCAGGCCGAGTTCGACAAGTGGACGCGCCAGGGCTACCGCCTGACGTCGGTCAGCGGCTACGAGCAGCAGCGCGGCAGCGAGAGCTACGCCGCCATCTGGGAGAAGCGCCAGGGTCCCGCCTGGCAGGCCCGCCACGGCCTCAGCGCGGCGCAGTACCAGACCACCTTCAACACGCTGACGCGCCAGGGCTACCGCCCCGTGGTCGTCAACGGCAACAGCGTCAACGGCCGGGCGAAGTTCGCCGCGATCTTCGAGAAGAGCAACGTGCGGTTCGTCGCCCGGCACGGCCTCACGTCGTCCGCCTACCAGGCGCAGTTCAACAGCCTGACCAGGCGCGGCTACCGCCTCACGCACGTCAGCGGCTACACCGAGAACGGCGCGGCGCGCTACGCCGCGGTGTTCGAGCAGCGCGGCGGCCCGGCGTGGCGCGCCGTGCACGGGCAGACCTCCCAGCAGTACCAGGCGACGTTCAACCGCCTCGCGGCCCAGGGCTTCCGGGTCACGAAGGTCAGCGGCACCACCGTGGCCGGCACGCCGCGCTACGCCGCGATCTTCGAGGCCGGCGGCACCACGCCGTGGACCGCGCGCCACGGGATCGACGCGGCCGAGTACCAGGCCACGGTCACCGACCAGCAGCGCCAGGGCTTCCGCCCGCTGCAGGTGCACGCGTTCGCCGGCCCCGGCGGGCCGCGGTTCTCGACCGTGTGGGAGAACCGGGCGTTCTCGGGCGCCGACCTGCAGCACATCGACACCACGGTCACCAACGCGATGAAGGGCGCCGGCGTGACCGGGCTGTCCTTCGCCATCGCCCACAAGGGCCGGCTGGTCTTCGCCAAGAGCTACGGCCAGGCGGATGCCGCCAAGGGCACGCCGATGCGCACGACGCACCGCATGCGGATCGCGTCCCTCTCCAAGCCGTTCACGGCGCTGGAGGTCATGCGGCTGGTCGAGGCCGGCCGAATCGCCCTGACCGACAAGGTCTTCGGCAAGGACGGCCTGCTCGGTGAGACGTTCGCCGCGCAGAAGGACTTCAAGGACGCCCGCGTCGCCGACATCACCGTCCGCGACCTGCTGCAGCACACCGCCGGCGGCTGGGACAACGACGGGGGCGACGGCACCGCCGACCCGATGTTCCTGCAGACCGACCTGTCGGCCGACAAGCTCATCGGCTGGGTCCTGCAGAACGTGGGGTTGGAGTTCGCCCCCGGGACCACGCACCAGTACTCGAACTTCGGCTACTCGGTGCTGGGCCGGATCATCGAGAAGGTCACCGGCAAGAGCTACGCCGCGGCCATGCGCGACGACGTCTTCGCCCCGAGCGGCGCGGACAGCTTTGCCATCGGCGGCGACACGCTGGTCGCCCGCCTGCCCGACGAGGCCGCCTACCACCACGCCGGCGCCCAGACCGCTCCGTACACGATGAAGGTCGGGCGCATGGACGCCCACGGCGGCTGGGTGGCCACCCCCGTCGACGTCGTGCGGACCGCGCTGCGCGTCGACGGCTTCGCCACGGTGCCGGACCTCCTGGGCGCCGGGCCGCTGGCGACGATGACCACGCCGACCACGGCGAAGATGCCCGACGGCTCCTCCACGAACTACGCGCTGGGCTTCGACACCAACGCGGAGGGCCCGAACTGGTTCCACACGGGCTACCTGGACGGCTCGCCGTCCATCCTCGTCCGCACCGGCGCCAAGTACGGCCCCAGCGGCAGCGACGAGTTCGTCTGGTCCGCCACGGCCAACTCCACCACGGCCAAGCGCGAGGACAACGTCAACCTCGACGGCCTGATGTGGGACGTCGTCAAGGGCGTCAAGGCCTGGCCCGCCCACGACCTGTTCTAGGACGCAGGTCACCTGACGAGAGCGAAGGGCCCGCCCACCGGCGGGCCCTTCGGCGTCACCCGTCCTTGCGGGTCACGAGCCCGCGCTGGAAGGCGTGCTCGACCACGCGCACGCGCTTCTGGCCCTGCGGGAGGTCTCCCACCTCGAGCTTCTCGAACAGCGCCTTCATGTGGGACTTGACCCCTTCGAGACTGAGGACGAGCTCCTCGGCGATCTGCGCGTTGGTCGGCGGGGCCACCACGGTCTTGCCGGTCATGTACGGGCGGCACAGCGCCACGAGGACCTTGCGCTGCATGGCGCTGAGCAGCACGGGCCGCAGGTCCTCGAGGTGGGCGGTCCCGACGCCGGCGGCCAGCCGCGGGTCGCGGAACACGAGCGAGGTCCGGCCGACGCGCAGGACATCGGAGTCGCGCAGCCGGCGGCTGCCCTGCACCCGCTGGGCGTTGACGAAGGTCCCGTTGCGCGAGATCCCGTCGTCCTCGACGGCCCAGTCGGGGCCGATGCGCTCCAGGGTGCAGTGGACGCGCGAGACCCCCGCGTCCCAGGGGATCGGCACCTCGACCTCCTCGGCCCGGCCGACCACGGCGCGACCGGTCTCGGCGCCGAGCACGACGAAGCGCAGTTCGTCCTCGGCGTCGCGCAGGACGAGGAACGGCTCGAGCCGGCGCTCCTGCTCGAGCAGCCGCTGCAGCTCCTCGCCGCGCCGCGGATGCGGGATCTGGGCGTCGACGGTGGTCACGCTGCGGATCGTCGCCTCCGCCGGCCCCCGCGGCAACCCTACGATGCGCGCTGAGGATGGTCGACGGACGCCCACCGGCCCGGCCCGACGACGAGCAGGCGCTCGCCGACGCGCTGCCCGCCTACGAGCTCGGCGAGCCGCTGGGCTGGGGCGCCTTCGCCGTGGTGTACGCGGCCCGGCACAAGCGCCTGGACCGCCAGGTCGCCGTCAAGCAGCTGTCGGCGGACGTGCTCAGCCACGCGCACGCCGGCGAGCGCTTCGCGGCCGAGGCGCGCCTGCTGGCCCAGCTCGACCACCCGCACGTCGTGCGGGTCTACGACTACGTCGAGCAGGGCGACGTCCACGCGCTGGTCATGGAGCGCCTCGACGGCGGGACGCTGGCCGATCGCATGCGCCGCCGGCGCGTGTCGCGCGAGCTGGGCTGTGCGTTCGGCGTGGCCACCCTGCACGGCCTCGAGCACGCCCACCAGCACGGCGTCCTGCACCGGGACATCAAGCCGGCCAACCTCCTGTTCGGCCAGCGCGACCTGCTCAAGGTCGCCGACTTCGGGATCGCGAAGCTCGTGGACGAGAGCGCCGCCCGGATGACCGCCACCGGCGCGGCGCTGGGCACCCCGGCCTTCATGGCGCCCGAGCAGGTCAGCCGGGCGCTGGGCCCGCTGTCCCC
>DASPKC010000305.1:0-27769 GCA_035628295.1 Baekduia sp. | reverse complement strand
GGGGAATGGCCTTCGACGTGCAGGTGCCCGCCGGGGACCGCGTGACCGCCCAGCTGGTGCTGCCCGGCGGCCGCGAGGTCGCCGGGCGCCGCTGGCGGGCGGCCGCGGCCCTGACGCGGGTCCGGCTGGCGCCGCACCGCCGCGGCCGCACGGCGCTGCGCCGGTCGCGCGCCCGGCGCATCGCGCTCACCGTCCGCACCGCCCGCGGGCTGCGCCTGCGCGCCGCGGTGGCGGTACGGCGCTGAGCCGCACGCTCAGCGCGGGCGCGGCATGGCCGTCGTGTCCACGACCTCGAAGTCCGCGCCGCGCACGCGGCGCAGCGTGCGCAGCTGGCCGTCGTCCCAGCGCGGCGACGGCGCGCCGGAGACGAACCAGTCGCTGCCGTTGTCGGCGACGAGCAGCCCGTGGCGCTGCATCGCGCGCAGCAGCGCGCGGGCCTGCGGCGGGAACGCCGAGACGTCGAACGACGCCTTGAGGCGCAGGCGCTCGCCCATGGCCGGGAGGTCGGGGTCCGTCAAGGTGCTGGCGTAGTGGCGTGCCGGCCAGACGAACGCGCGGCGCGAGCGCCGGACGGTCATGCGCAGGGCGTGGTCCACCACGCCGCGGCGGGCCTCGTCGGCCCGGGCCAGGCCCGGCAGGATCGGCAGCCCGGCCGCGTCGGCCGACGTCCAGCCCGCCGGGCGCAGCCTGTTGGAGCGCAGCGAGAACCGGGCGCCGGACCCAGCGCGCCAGCGCGCCCCGCCGTCGACGGGGTGCGCGTCGAAGAGCTCGTGCAGGACGCAGCGGTCGCGGTCGACGACCAGCACGTGGCGGTCGCCGTCGGAGCGCCGGCCGCCCTCGATCGGCGCGTCGCGCGGGATCGGGTAGCGCCCGCGGTCGCTCTCGTCGGCGTACCGGAAGCTGACCGGGACCGTCCTCTGGCGTCGTCCGACGACCGTGTACGGGATGCCGATCGGCCCGCCCTGCCAGCGCCCGGCGCCGAAGTCCGGGTGCACCGGCTCGTCGGCCCCGATCGACGCCACGATCGCCGCCGAGCGCGGGTGGGCCGGCAGCTGGTCGACCCGCGCGTTCCACGGGTTGTCGGCGGGGAAGACCGGGCAGCGCGGGGCGCCCGGCAGGCGCCCGGCCTGCGCGGCCGGGGCGGCCAGCAGGAGGGCGCCCAGGACGACGATGGCGGCGCCGCGCACGAGCCGAGGGTACGCCCGCGTGTCAAGCGCTGGACGCACGTCGTAGGCGCGCCTCAAGGAGCGCTCGCGCGGCGCCGATCCGGACCTCGTGGCCTTCGACATCATGGACGCCCTCCGCCGCATGGTCGCCGCCGGCGGCTCGGACCTGCACCTCAAGGTGCCCGCGCCGCCCATGGTGCGCGTGGACGGGGCGCTGTCGCCGCTGCCCAACGAGGCGCCGCTCGGTCCCGAGGACACGGACCTCGCGCTGCGCGCCATCCTCGCCGACCCCGCCAAGCTCGAGGAGTTCACGGGCGCCGGCGAGGTCGACTTCTCCTTCGCCATGGAGGGCGTAGCGCGCTTCCGCGTCAACGCCTTCAAGCAGCGGGGCTGGACGTCGCTCGTCTGCCGCGCCATCCCCGAGCGCATCCGCACGATCGAGGAGCTCGCGCTGCCGCCCGTCATCCGCGAGCTGGCCGAGGAGGAGCGCGGCATCGTGCTGCTGACCGGCACGACCGGCTCGGGCAAGTCGACGACGCTTGCCGCGATGATCGACCACATCAACTCGACGCGCTACCGCCACGTGGTGACCATCGAGGACCCGATCGAGTTCCTGCACCACGACAAGAAGTCGGTCATCAACCAGCGCGAGGTGGGGATGGACACCGCCTCGTTCAAGCAGGCGCTGCGCCGCGTGCTGCGCCAGGACCCCGACGTGATCCTCATCGGCGAGATGCGCGACGAGGAGACGGTCCAGACCGCGCTCAGCGCCGCCGAGACCGGGCACCTCGTGTTCTCGACCGTCCACTCCGTCGACGCCTCCGAGACGGTCAACCGCCTCATCGAGTTCTTCCCGCCCCACATGCACGGGCAGGTGCGATCGATGATCGCCGGCACGCTGAAGGGCGCGGTGTCCCAGCGCCTGGTGCCGTCGCTGGACGGCGGGCGCGTGGCGACCTGCGAGGTGCTGCGCATGACCGGACGGGTGCGCGACATGGTCATGGACCCGGCCCAGACCGGCCGGCTCGGCGAGGTCATCGCCGACGGCGGCTACTACGGCATGCAGACGTTCGACCAGGCGCTGTTCGCCCACCTCAAGGCGGGCCGCGTCTCGATGGAGCAGGCGCTGCAGTACGCCACCAGCCCCCACGACTTCAAGCTGCTCGTCGCCGCCGACGGGCGCCGCGGGACGACGATGGACGACCTCGCCCAGGCCGAGACCCAGCGCGGCGAGCCCGTCAACGCCGCCGCCGTCCTGAGGTAGCGTCCGGAGGGTGCGTACCACCCTCCAGGAGTTCTCCGAGCGCGAGACCGGCGAGTCCTTCTCGCTGCAGAACCCGTACCTGCTGAAGGTCGAGCTCGACCAGGTGACGATCCAGGCCCGGAAGGGCTCCATGGTCGCCTACCAGGGCGACGTCTCGTTCGAGTTCGCCGGCGCCGGCGGCGTCGGGCGCTTCATGAAGAAGGCGCTGACCGGCGAAGGCCAGAGCCTGATGAAGATCTCGGGCAAGGGCGAGGTCTTCCTCGCCGACACCGCCCAGCACGTCCACCTCGTCTACCTCGAGGGCGAGAAGCTGACGGTCAGCAGCGAGAGCCTCCTGGCGTTCGACGCCGGCATCGACTGGGACATCGAGCGTGTCAAGGGCGCCAGCGGCGTCATGGGCGCCGGGCTGTTCAACACCAAGCTCGAGGGCACGGGCTGGGTCGCGCTGCTCAGCGACGGCCCGCCGCTGCTGCTCGACGTCGCCAGCGCCCCGACGTTCGCCGACGCCCAGGCGGTGGTGGCCTGGACGGGCGACGTGACGACGTCGCTGAAGACGGACTTCAAGATGAAGACGCTGATCGGCCGCGGGTCGGGCGAGACGCTGCAGATGGCCTTCGGCGGCACCGGGTGGGTGCTCGTGCAGCCCAGCGAGGGCCGGCCCGTGCCGACCCAGCAGGGCGGGGGCGGCGGGATCTCCAACATGCTCGGGCAGTAGGCCGGGGCGCGCCGGGGCGGAAATCCCGGAGCTTCAGTTGGTAAAGTGAAGGGGTGCCGGTGGATCCCGACTGCCCCGTCTGCCGTACCGCCGACCTCGTCTGCACCAAGTGGACGCTGCTGCTGGTCCGCGAGCTGGGCGAGGGGTGCTCGCGCTTCTGCGAGCTCGAGCGGTCGCTGTCCGGCATCTCCCCGCGCACGCTCTCGCTGCGGCTGCGCGCCCTCGAGGACGAGGGCGTCGTCGAGCGCGACGGCGACGGGTACGCGCTGACGGCCAAGGGCCGCGCCCTCGCGCCGCTCATCGAGCAGATGCGCGACTTCGGCAGCACGTGGCTGGCCGCCGACGGCCCCTGCGAGGGCGCCCAGGCGCTCGCGCCGGGCCGGCTGGCCGAGCTGGCCTGATCGGCCGGTGATCCGGCCGGCGCGCCGGCACGGACACCGGATGTGCTGACGACGCTCCTCGACGCCGCCCTCGACGCGACGGTCGTCCCGGGCTACACCCGGATCGGGTCCACGCTGCGGCGGCGCTGGTGGGACGAGATCCCGCCGCTGGACGGCCGCACCGCTCTGGTGACGGGCGCCACGTCGGGCATCGGCCGCGCGGCGGCGCAGCAGCTGGCCCACCTCAGCGCCCGGGTCGTCCTGCTGGCGCGGGATGCCGATCGCGGCCGCCGGACCCGCGACGAGATCGCGCGCGCGACGGGCTCCGAGGACGTGGGGCTGGTGCTCGGCGACCTCTCGAGCGTCGCGTCGACGCGCGCGGCCGTCGAGGCGGTCGTCGCCACCGAGCCGTTCCTGCACGTGCTCGTCAACAACGCGGGCGTCCTGGCCCCCGCGCGGCGGCTGTCGCCCGACGGGCTGGAGCTGACGTTCGCCACGAACGTCCTGGGCACGTTCCTCCTCACCGAGGGCCTGGTCGAGCTGCTGGCGGCGAGTGCGCCGGCGCGCATCATCACCGTGTCGTCCGGCGGGATGTACACCCAGCGCGTCGACCTCGGCGACCTGCAGACCGCACGCGGCGACTTCGACGGCCCGGCCGTGTATGCCCGCACGAAGCGTGCGCAGGTGCTGCTCACCGACGCGTGGGCGCGCCGCCTCGCGCCGCGTGGCGTCGTGGCCCACGCGATGCACCCCGGCTGGGTCGACACGCCCGGCGTCCAGACGTCGCTGCCGCGCTTCCACCGCGCGCTGGGCCCGCTGCTGCGCTCGCCCGCCGAGGGCGCCGACACGATCACCTGGCTGGCCGCCGCGGCCGAGCCCGGCCGGACGACGGGCGGGTTCTGGCACGACCGCCGGCGGCGCGCCGTCCACCGTCTGCCCACCACCCGCGAGCGTCCCGGCGACGCCGAACGCCTCCACGAGGCGTGCCGCCGCCTGGCCGCCGAGCGCACTCCGACCTCCGGGAGCCTGCACGGCTGATGGCCCGCTCCACCGGCACCGGCCAGCGCAGGCGCTCGTCCGTCCGAACGCTCAGCGCGCCGCCGCAGCCACCGCCGTGCGCCGGCCGCGCACCGCGTCCAGCAGCGCCTGCACGTCCGGGCGGCAGCCGCCGCAGCCGGTGGACGCGCGCGTGTGCTCGGCCACCTGCTCCACCGTCTCCAGCGCGCGGTCGCGGATCGCATGGACGATCTCGCCGCGCGTGACGCCCTGGCAGGAGCAGACGTTGACGGACGGGTCGGCATCGGCGACGGACGGGTCGCCGTAGCCCTCGGCCGGCGCGTCGGCGAAGCCGTCGAGCAGCTCCGACGGCACCTCGTCGCGCGACTGCAGCAGCTCGCGCAGGACCCGGGCGTCGCGCAGGTCGCCCAGCAGGATGGCGCCCGCCAGGCGGCCCTCCTCGTCGACGAGCAGCCGCCGGTAGCGGCCCCGGCGGGTGTCGAGGGCGAGGACCTCCTCGTCGCGCTCGGCCGCGGTCACCCGCCCGCAGCAGAACAGCTCGATGCCGGCCACCTTGAGCGTCGTCGCCGGCTCGGCGCCCAGGAACGCCGCCGGCCGGCCGGCCAGCGACGCGCCCAGGGCGCGCGCCTGCTCCAGCAGCGGCGCCCACAGCCCGTAGGTGCTGCCACGGTGCTCGGCGCACTCGCCGACGGCGCGGATGCCGGGGACGCTCGTGCGCAGCTCGTCGTCGACCAGGATCCCCCGGTCGACCTCGAGCCCCGCGGTCCGCGCCAGGTCGACATCCGGCCGGATGCCCGCCGCGATCACCACGAGGTCGGCGGGCAGCTCCTCGCCATCGGCGAGTACCACGCGCTCCACGCGGCCGTCGCCGGCGAGCGCCTCGGTCCGCGCGTTGCAGCGCACCCCGATGCGCAGGTCGCGCAGCGCCCGCTGCAGCAGCGACGCCGCCGGGGCGTCGAGCTGCTGCTCCATCAGGCGGTCGACCAGGTGCACCACGGTCGTGTGCACCCCGCGCTCGCGCAGCCCGCGCGCGGCCTCGAGCCCCAGCAGGCCGCCGCCGATGACGACGGCGCGCCGGGCGCCGGCCGTCGCGGCCATGATCGCCCGTGCGTCGGCGCGGGTCCGGAAGACGTGGACGCCCGGCAGGTCCGCGCCCGGCACCGGCGGGACGAACGGCTGCGAGCCGGTCGCCAGCACCAGGTCGTCGTAGCCGAGCACCTCGCCGTCGGCCAGCTCGACCGTGCGGGTCGCCGGGTCGACGAGGCGGGCCGCGGTGCCGAGGCGCAGGCGGACGCCGCGGTCGGTGAACCACTGGGGGTGGCGCAGCGCCAGCTCGGCGTCGCCGACCTGGCCGGTCAGCAGCTGCGACAGCAGCACGCGGTTGTAGGGCGCGTCGGGCTCCGCGCCGACGATCGTGACGTCCCACGACGCGGCGCCCGCCGGGGCGTGGGCGAGGACCGCCTCGACGGTGGCCATGCCGGCCATGCCGCCGCCGACGACGACGAGCCGGCGGCGGCCCGCGCCGTCGGCCCCGGCCGGGCGCGCCGTCCGCGCGGGCTGCACGCGCACGGCGGTGGCCTTGAGCTCGGCCTGACGGGAGGTCGGGTCCAGTGCGTGCACCACGGCGGCGTTGAGCGCTCCGGCACCGGGCTCGAGGTGCAGGGCACCCCAGTGGAACGGCGCGAACGCCACGCCCTCGGCGACGGTGTCGGCCACGCGGGCCTTCAGCGTCGCCCGGCCGTGGCGCGAGCGCACCAGCACGCGCTCGCCGTCCTGCACGCCGCTGCGCTGCGCGTCGGCCGGGTGCAGCTCGATGAACGGCTCGGGCTCGGCCTCGAGCAGGTCCCTGGACTTGCCCGTGCGCGTCATGGTGTGCCACTGGTGCGCGACGCGCCCGGTGGTCAGCACGAGCGGGTGCCCCGCGTCGGGGACGTCGGCCGGCTCGGCGTGGGGCGTGGCGCAGAGCCGCGCGCGGCCGTCGGGCGTCGGGAACCGGCGGCCGGCGTAGAGGCGCTCCGTGCCGTCGTGGTCGTGGCCGGACGGCCCGCGTGCGGGCACCGGCCACTGCAGCGGGCCGCCCTGGCGAAGGCGCTCGTGCGAGACGCCGGTCTGGTCGCACAGGCGCCCCGCGGTCGTCGCGACGTACTCGGCGTGGACGGCGGACGCGTCCTTGAACGCGAACTGCGCGGTGTGCCCGAGCGCGCGCCCGACGCGCGCGAAGATCTCCCAGTCCGCCAGCGCCTCGCCCGGCGGGTCGACGGCGCGGCGCATCAGCGTGACGCGCCGCTCGGAGTTGGTCTGCGTGCCGTCCTTCTCGCCCCATTGCGCGGCGGGCAGCTGGACATGGGCCAGGGCGCTGGTCTCGGTCGGCGCGTAGGCGTCCTGGACGACGACGAGTTCCGCGCGGCGCAGCGCCGCCGCGAAGCGCGCGGCGTCGGGCTGCGAGACGACGGGGTTGGTCGCGACGATCCAGACCACCTTGACGCGGCCGGCCTCCAGCGCCTCGACGAGCTCCGTGGCCGGGATGCCCGGGGCCGGGCTGATGCCGGGGGCGCCGGCCGGGATGTCCCACAGGCGGCGCATCTCCGCGCGGTGGTCGGGCTCGGTGACCTTGCGGTAGCCCGGCAGCAGATGGGCCAGGCCGCCGGACTCGCGGCCGCCCATGGCGTTGGGCTGACCGGTCAGCGACAGCGGACCGCATCCGGGACGGCCGATGTTGCCGGTCGCGAGGCAGAGGTTGAGCAGCGCGCGGTTCTTCAGCGTGCCGACGGTCGACTGGTTGGCGCCCATCGACCACAGGGCCATGGCGCGGCGGGCGCGGCCGAAGGCGTGCGCGGCGGCGACGATCTGCTCGGCCGGCACGCCGGTCGCCTCCGCGGCGCGCTCGGGCGTCCAGCGCGCGGCGGCCTCGAGCGCGGCGCCGGCGCCCTCGGTGTGGCGGGCGAGGAACGCGCGGTCCACGAGGTCCTCGGCGTCGAGCACGCCGAGGATGGCCGACAGCAGCGGCAGGTCGGCCCCCGGCCGGACCTGCAGGTGCAGGTCGGCCATCTCCGCCGTCGGCGTGCGCCGCGGATCGATGACGGTCACCGTCGCGCCCTCGGCCTGGCGGCGGCGCACGCGCGACCACAGGATCGGATGGCAGGCCGACATGTTCGAGCCGAGCACCAGCAGGTGGTCGGCGTGGTCGATGTCGGCGTAGGAGGGCGGCGGGCCGTCGGACCCTAGGGCGCCGGTGTAGCCGGCCACCGCGCTGGACATGCACAGCCGGGAGTTCGAGTCGACGTTGTTCGTGCCCAGGAAGCCCTTGAACAGCTTCGACGCGACGTAGTAGTCCTCGGTGAGCAGCTGGCCGGAGAGGTACAGCGCGATGGCGTCGGGCCCGTGACGGTCGGCCACGTCGCGCAGCCGGCGCGCGAGGTCGCCGGCGGTCTGGCGCCACGTGCGCGGGCGCCAGCGGGCGTCGAGCGTCTCGCGCCACAGCGGCTGCGTCGCCCGGTCGGGCGCCGTCATCGCGTCGGGAAGGCGCAGCGGCTTGCGGCACGTGGCACCGCGGTTGACCGGGTGCAGCGGGTCGCCCTTGACCGCGGTGATGCGGCCGCCGGTGACCTCCGCGATGAGCCCGCAGCCGGTGCCGCAGTAGGGGCAGCCGGTGCGGACCTCGCGCGTGCGCTGCAGGGGGAGCGCGGGGTTCACGCGAGGCGGACCCACAGCAGCCCGTCGCGCAGCTCCACCTCGTGCTCGACGAGCTCGTCGAAGCGGTAGCGGCGGTTGTGCAGCGGGCACGTCACGCAGCCGTCGCCGACGATGCCGTCCTGCAGCGGGCCGCCCGCGTGCGGGCACGCGGCGTCCACGGCGTGGAAGCCGTCGGGCAGCCGGAAGATCGCGATGCGGCGACCGGCCACGGTGACGCGCCGGCCCTCCAGCAGCGGGACGTCCTCCGGCCGGCCGACGGCGACGAAGCCGGTGTCGATCGTGGCGCTCATCGGGTGGTGGCCTCCGCCAGGGTCACGAGGTCGAATTCGGGCTCGGAGTCGAGCTCGGCGAACTGCTTGGGGTGCACGGGGGCGGCGCGCTCGCGCCAGGGATCGGGGTCGCAGGCGGCCTTGGCGATCGCGAAGCGCTCCAGCAGTGCCGTCTGGCGCTCGGGGTCGAGGACCGCCTCCTGCACGGCCTCCAGGCCGACGCGCTCCATGAAGCCGTAGGTGCGCTCGAGGTGCTCGCCGTGCTCGCGGTAGTGCTGCAGGAACGCGAGGGCGACGCGCTGGGCCTCCTGGACCGTGGCGACGGTGGCCAGCAGGTCGCCCTTGCGGACGCTGGCGCCGGCGGCGCCGCCGACGTAGATCTCCCAGCCGCCCTCGACGGCGACCAGGCCGATGTCCTTGACGTAGGCCTCGGCGCAGTTGCGCGGGCAGCCGGTCACCGCGGCCTTGACCTTGTGCGGCGTGTGCAGCCCCTCCATGGCGCGCTCGAGGTCCACGCCGGCGGTGATCGAGTCGCCCAGGCCGAAGCGGCAGAACTGGGTGCCGACGCAGGTCTTGACCGTGCGCACCGCCTTGGCGTACGCGTAGCCCGACGGCATCCCGAGGTCCTCCCAGACCGCGGGCAGCTGCTCCTTGCGCACGCCGAGCAGGTCGATGCGCTGGCCGCCGGTGATCTTGACCATCGGCAGCTCGTACTTGTCGGCTACGTCGGCGATCCGGCGCAGCTCGTCGGGCGTCACGACACCGCCGCGGATCCGCGGCACGACGCTGAACGTCCCGTCGTTCTGGATGTTGGCGTGGACGCGGTCGTTGATGAACTTGGCGTGGCGCTCCTGGCGGAAGCGGCCGGCCTGGCGCTCCTCGATGAGGTACGAGAGGCCCGGCTTGCAGGCGCCGCAGTCGCGCCCGGCTCCGCACGCCTCGGACAGCTCGCTGACCGACGTGACCTCCTGCTCGCGCACGACGGCGGCGATCTGCTCGCGCGTCTGGCGCTTGCACGGGCAGAGGTAGGCGGGCTCCTCGGCCGCGCCGGCGCGCTCGATCTTCAGCAGCTCGGAGACGACCGGCTTGCACGAGCCGCAGCCCGCGCCGGCGCGGGTGACGGACACGACCTCCTGGGTCGAGCCCAGCCCGCGCTCGCGGATCGCGCCGACGATCTCGCCCTTGCAGACCCCGTTGCAGTTGCACACCTGCGCGCTGTCGGGCAGCTCCGCGGCCGTGGCCTGCGAGGCCTCGGCCAGCAGCCCGAGCGGGTCGTCGGTCGTGCGCCCGGTGCGCACGGCGTCCATGAGCAGCTCCGCGCCCCGCGCGTCGCCGAGCAGGACCGCCCCGAGGACGGTCCCCGCCGGATCGGTGACGAGCTTGCGGTAGGTGCCGGCGGCCGCGTCGGCGACGACGACCTCGCGCTCGCCCTCCGCCGCGCCGGCGGTGACGAGGTCGACGCCCATCACCTTGAGCTTGGCGGTGGGGATCGAGCCCTCGTAGGCGGCGTCCTCGCCGGTCAGCGTGCGCGCCGCCACCTGCGCCTGGTCGTTGATCGGCGCGACGATGCCGTGCACCACGCCGCGGTGCTGGGCGCACTCGCCGACGGCCAGCACCGCCGGGTGCGAGGTGACCATCCGGTCGTCGACGACGATGCCGCGCTCGACCACCAGGCCGGTGTCGCGGGCCAGGCCCGCGTGGGGGCGGATGCCGACGGCGACCACGACGAGGTCGCACTCCAGCAGCGACCCGTCGCGGAAGGCCAGGGCGGCGACCCGGCCGTCGGGGCCGGGGAGCACCGCCTCGGTGAGCAGCTCGAGACGGACGTCGACGCCGAGCGCCTCGATGGCCGGCGCGAGCTGCGCGGCGGCCGGCCCGTCGAGCTGGCGCTCCATCAGGCGGTCCATGAGGTGCACGACCGTCGTCGGGCAGCCGAGCTGGGTCAGCGCGTAGGCGGCCTCGAGGCCGAGCAGGCCGCCGCCGATGACGGCCGCCCGGCGGGCGCTCGTCGCGGAGGCGACGATCGCCTCGCAGTCGGCGGGGTCGCGGAAGACGTGCACGCCGGGGAGCTCGCCGCCGTGCATCGGCGGGACGAGGGCGTCGGAGCCGGTGCACAGGACGGCCCGGTCGAAGTGCAGCACCGCGCCGTCGGCGAGCGTGGCGGTCCCCGCGGCGGGGTCGAGCGCCGCGACGCGCACGCCGGTGCGCACGGTGACCTTCGCGTCCTCGTACCAGCTGTCGGGGCGCAGCCGCAGGGCCTCGACATCGCCCTCGCGGGTCAGCAGGGCGCCGAGGCGCACACGGTCGTAGGGCAGGTGGTCCTCACCGCAGACCATGGTGAGCGGCACGTGCGGATCGCGGGCGCGGACCGCCTCGCAGACCGCCTGGCCGGCGATCCCGCCGCCGACGACGAGGATCCCTCGGGTGGAGAACATCAGCGGCGGACCTCGCTGCGCTGGGTGGTGATGGCGGTCGGGACAAGCATCCTTGGGGCTCCTTCCGGCCGCCGTCCCGCGGCCCGGACTGCATCCTGGTCAGGCGGGGACGGGGCCTCTACGACAGTCGGTCGAAGGTTCGGGGCGGGTTCCCGCCACCCGGTCGAATCCGAACCGGGTGGTACGAGAACGGCGGCGTCAGACGCCCGCGTGGGCGAGGCTGGGAAACCGGCTGGTGGCCGGCGCGCGACGCAGGTAGAAGAACCACGTCATCGCGGCGAACACCCCGTAGGCCCCGAGGAACACCCACAGGGCGCCGGTCGACCAGTCGGCGTTCGCAGCCGCGACGTCGAGCTTCTCCTGGGGGGTCTCGGCGGCCTTGACGAGCGCCGACACGCCGAGGCTCGCCTCGCGGAAGATGACCTGGATCAGGAACCCGCCGAAGGCGCCGATCGCGCCGGCGATGCCGATGACCGCCGCGGCGCGGCGCTTGAAGTCCACGAGCGTCTCGGACTCCGGGCGGCCCTCGTCGCGGGCCCGCTTGCGGCCGAGCTCGGCGAAGATCGACGGGATCATGCGGTAAGTCGACCCGTTGCCCATGCCGGCCAGCACGAAGATGGCCATGTAGGCGCCGAAGAAGACCGGGAACGAGCGCTCGTTGACGCCGAAGATGGCCAGCAGCGTGAAGAGGCCCATCCCGACGAAGCACGCGAGCGTCACCTTCGCGCCGCCGAGGCGATCCGACAGCCAGCCGCCGAACGGCCGCGAGACCGAGCCCAGCAGCGCCCCGACGAAGCCGAGGCCGGCCAGGTAGGTCGCGATGAACGTGTGGCTGGCCAGGAACTCCGGGAAGGTGTTCTTGATCACCAGCGGCAGCGCGAACGAGTAGCCGATGAACGAGCCGAACGTGCCGATGTAGAGGACCGACATGATCCAGGTCTGGCCGTGACCGAGCGCGTTGAGGTAGCTGCGCTTGTCGGCCTTGGCCTGGGTGAGGCTGTCCATGTAGCGCCAGGCGAGGACCGCCGCGGCGACGATGAACGGCATCCACATGAGGCCGGCGTTGGCCAGGTGCACCTCGTGGACGGGCTGCTTCACCGCGGCGGCGGGGACGCCGATGATGATGATCAGCGGCACGAGCAGCTGGGCCAGGGCGACGCCGAGGTTGCCGCCGGCCGCGTTGAGGCCGAGCGCCAAGCCCTTCTTGCCCTCGGGATAGAAGAACGAGATGTTGGCCATCGACGACGAGAAGTTGCCGCCGCCGAACCCGGCCGTCGCCGCGCACGCGAGGAGGACCAGGAACTGCGTGTCGTGGCTCTGGCCGGCCAGCCACCCGGACGGCACGACGATCGCCAGCAGCAGGCACGGGATGAACAGCAGCGACGCGCTGATGCCGGTCCACAGCCGGCCGCCGAAATGCGGCACCGCGAAGGTGTAGGGGATCCGCAGGAAGGAGCCGATGAGGTTCGGCACCGCCGTCAGCCAGAAGGTCTCCGACAGCGACATGGTGATCCCGACGTTGGCCAGGTTGATCACCACGATGGTCCACAGGACCCAGACGCTGAAGCCGATGTTCTCGGCGAAGACCGAGAGGATGAGGTTCTTGCGGGCGATGTGCTTGCCCGTGGTCTCCCAGAAGTGCTCGTCCTCGGGTTCCCAGTGGTCGATCCACCGCCCCCGGGTGAGGTGCTTGCGAAGTGCCCCGGCGCCGGCTGGAGCGGAGGGTTCAAGAGGGATGGTCGTGCTCACGCGGCCACGGTTCCACGCGGCCCGCGGGCGGCTCTACGACATCCGGTCGAAGGATGGTCGACACCTTCTGACGCGCGGTCGAAGATGAACCTGACGGTTCGGTTCTACCGTCGTCGCGTGGCTCGACCGCGCGCCCAGATCGACACCGAGGCGCTCGCGGACGCCTTCGCGGCCGACGGGCTGCACGGCACGTCCGCGGCCGCGCTCGCGGCGGCCGTGCACGTCGCCAAGCCGACGCTGTACGTCCACGGACGCTCGAAGGAGGCGCTGTTCCTGCGCGCGGTCGAGGCCGAGGTCGAGCGCGTCCTGACGCGCCTGCACGCCGCCGAGTCCGCCACGGTCGGGCGCCCGGCTCGCGACCGCACCGCGGCCGCCGCGCAGGCGCTGCTGGACCACGCGGCAGCGCGCCCGGCGGGCGCCCGCCTGCTGGCCCGCACCGCCAGGCACACCACCTCGTCGGTCGCGGAGGCGACCGCCCTGGCGCTGCGCCGCGTCCCCGACCGGCTCGAGGCGGGGCTGCGCCGCGACCTCGCGGCCGACGGCCTCGACCCCGACCTCGCGCCGTGGCTGGCGCGGGCGGTCCACGGCGCCGTCACCGCGCTGGCCGAGGTGCGCGACCACGAGCGCCGCCCGGCCCGCCGCACGCTCGCGGCCCTAGCGGCCTCCGTCGTCCCGCTCCCGCCGGCGCCCGCCACGGACACGTGGCCGTCCGCCTGACCCGCCGCGCACCAAGGGGCCAGGCCCCGTGGTGCGCAGCTTCGGAGGGGTTGGCGGGTTCTGCACGGGAGATGGCAGCGCTTGGATCGATCCGATCGGCGACTACGCTGGAGGGGGTGCTCTCCGCTGCGCTGACGCGGCGGCGTGCGCTGGCCGCCGGTGCGGCCGTCGGCGCCGCCACGCTGAGCACCCGCGTGCCCGTCGCCGGCGCGCGGGCGGCGGCGCGACCCCGCGGCACGACGCTCGACGTCGCGCCCGCCGCGTTCGGACCCGGCCGGCGCACCGGGGTGCTGGCGGCGCCCCGGCGCTTCGACCTGCTCGGCGTCCGGGGAGCCGCGCCGGCCGGGCTCGAGCTGCGCGTCCGCGAGCGCGGGGGCGCCTGGAGCCGCTGGGTGGCGCTGGGCCACGGCGCCCACCACGGGCCCGACGCGCGCGGCGCGCTGGCGTCCGACCCGGTCTGGACCGGCGGGGCCGACGAGCTGCAGCTGCGCGCGCGCCGCCCGCCGCGGTCGGCGCTGCGCGTGCACTTCGTGACGGTCGGGGCGGCCGCGCGCGTGCGCGGCGCGCGAGCCGCGGCGTCGTCGCGGCGGGCGCAGGCGTCGCAAGGCGGGCCGCCCCCGGTCATCGGGCGTGCCGCGTGGGGCGGGGGGAGCGTCAAGCCGCGGGCGGCCCCGAGCTACGGCTCGGTGGTCGCGGCGTTCGTCCACCACACCGTCACCGCCAACGACTACGGGCCCGAGGACTCCGCCGGCATCGTCCTGGGCATCGCGAAATACCACCGCGACACCAACGGCTGGAACGACATCGGCTACAACTTCCTCGTCGACCAGTACGGCCAGGTCTTCGAGGGCCGAGCCGGCGGGATCGACCAGCCCGTCATCGGCGCGCAGGCCCAGGGCTACAACGCCCAGTCGACCGGCGTGGCCATCCTCGGCACCCACGGCGCGGTGCCCGCCTCGCCGGCCGCGCTGGAGGCCGTCGCCCGGCTGCTGGCCTGGAAGCTGCCCCTCCACGGGGCGCCCGTTGAAGGCCAGGTCGTGGTCGAGTCCGCGGGCGGCTCGCAGAACCGCTACGCCGCCGGCACGCCGGTGACCCTGGAGCGCATCTCCGGCCACCGCGACGGCGACAGCACCTCTTGTCCCGGCAACGCGCTCTATGCGCAGCTGCCGGAGATCCGGCGCCGCGCCGCGGCCCTCGCGCCGTCGGCGATCGCCTCGGTCGTGCGGCTGTCCATGGGACCGCTGCCGGGCGCTCCCGCCTACGGCGAGACCCTGCGCCCCGCGGGCGTGCTGCGCCGCGGCGACGGGTCGCCGGTCGCCGGCCAGGCGGTGCTGGTGCAGAAGCGCGGCAGCAAGGGCTGGGTCACGGTCGCCCGCGCCACGACCGACCGCGACGGCGCGTGGCGCGCCGGCGTGACGTGGCGAAAGTCCGGCCGGGTCCGCGCCCGCGCCGCGGTCCAGGGCTCGCCGGTGGCCGTGACGCCCACCGTCGCCGTCGGCCTCACCCCGGTGGCCGAGCTGCGCAGCGCGACGGGCCGCGTCCGCGCGGGCTCGTCGCTGACGTTGGACGCACGGCTGCTGGGGGCGACCGACGCGGTGCTGCTGGTCGAGCGCGAGACCGGTGGGCGGTTCCGCCGGGTGGCGAAGCTGCCGGTCCCGGCACGACGGTCGCGCTGGCGCCGGCGGGTGCCGCTGCGCCGCCCCGGGCTGTACCGGCTGGTGCTGCGCGCCGAGGCGGGCGGCGTTGCCGTGCGCAGCGCGCCGGTCGTCGTGCGGGCGGTGCGCGCCGGCGCCTCGCTCGAGGCGGCGCCCGAGCCGGGTGGCGGCGTCGCCGCGCCCGGCGCCGGGACGACCGCCGGCAGCGGCGGCACGGCTGCCGGCGCCTAGGACACCCGGCCAGCGCCCTCCAGCGGCCGCCTGGCGCGGCCGACGACCCGGGGGTGCCGTCGCTGCGCCGGGTCGCGGTCGTGCTCGCCGCCGCGCTCGTCGCGGCGCCGGCCCCTGGCGCGCAGGCCCAGGCGGGCGCACAGGAGGTCGTCGTGGCCGTGGTCGACACCGGAGTCGACCTCGATCACCCGGACCTGCGCGACGCGCTGTGGCGCAACCCGCGCGAGGTGCCGGGCAACGGCGTCGACGACGACCGCGACGGCTTCGTGGACGACGTGCACGGCGCGGACATCGCCGGCCGCGACGGCGACCCGCGCGACGACCAGAGCCACGGCACGCGCGTCGCGGGCCTGATCGCCGCGCGCGGCGCGGTCCCCGGGGTGGCGCCGGGCGCGAAGCTCATGGCGGTCAAGGTGCTCGACGCGCGGGGGCGCGGCGGGGCCGACGACGTGGCGCGCGGCGTGCGCTACGCCGTCCGCCACGGCGCGCGGATCATCAACCTCAGCCTCACCACACCGGCGCGCTACGCGCCGCTGCGCCGGGCGATCGGCGCAGCGCAGCGCGCGGGGGTCCTGGTCGTCGCCGCCGCCGGGAACACCGGGCGGCGCCCGGAGTACCCCGTCGCGTACGGCGCCCCGAACGTCGTCGGCGTGGCGGCGATCGAACCGGACGGGACCCTGCTGCCCACCTCCGCCCGGGGGCGCCGCGTCGAGCTCGCCGCCCTGGGCCGCGACGTCCTGTCGACCGTGCCGGGCGGCGGGCACGCGACGGGCACCGGGACGTCCATGGCGGCGCCGCTCGTCGCCGGCCGCGCGGCGCTCGCGGCCGCCCGGCGGCCGCGCGCCCGGTGGCCCGAGCTGCGCGCGGTGCTGCGTGGCGTGGCCCGTCCGGCGGCGATCCCGACGCGGTGGGGCATGCTCGGCATCGCCGACTGGCTGCTGAGCCGCCGGTAGTCCGCGCGCGAACGGGCGGCTGGGATCGGGTGCCCGGCTGGGCATCCCAAGGCCCATGAGCATCGCCGACAAGATCACAGGCCGCGCCAAGCAGGCCGCAGGTGACCTCCTGGACGACGCCCATCTGAAGCGGCAGGGCTCCAAGGAGGAGGAGAAGGGCGAGGCCAAGGAGCGCTTCGCCCGCGCCGAGGATCGCGCTGACGCCGAGGCCGCCCGCGTGGCGGACCTCGAGCGCCGCACCTGACCCCACGAGCTTGCGCGCTCGCGCGCGTGTGTGCGACACCCGGCGGCCGGATCCTCACGGGTCCGGCCGCCGGGCTGTCCGGGGCCGCCGGCCCCGGCGATGATGAGAATCGTTCTCACCTTTGTGACATGATCGAGGGGTGGACGTCTTCGACCTGCCCTTCGTCCAGCGCGGCCTGTGGGAGCTGCTCGCCCTCGCGCTCGGCGCCGGGCTGCTCGGCACGTGGATCGTCCTGCGCGGCCTCTCGTTCTATGCCCACGCCGTGGGGACAGCCGCCTTCCCGGGTCTCGTCCTCGCCGACGGCCTGGGGTTCGCCGGGGCGCTCGGGGCGTTCGGCGCAGCGGCGGTCGTCGCGGCGGCCGTCGCCTGGCTGGCGCGCCGGGACGGGCAGGACGCCGCGACCCCGACGGCGATGGTGCTCGTCGGCGCGCTCGCCGGCGGCGTGCTGCTGGCCAGCGACGTCTTCGACTCCGGCGCGCGCGTCGACAGCATGCTCTTCGGCAGCCTGCTGGCCGTCGACGGCTCCGACATCGCGCTCGCGGCGGCGGCCAGCGCCGCCGCCGTTGCGGGCACCCTGGTCCTGGGACCGCGCTGGCTGGCCGCCGGCTTCGACCCCGCGACGGCGCGCGCCCAGGGGCTGCGGGCCGGGCGTGCCGACGCCGTCCTCCTGGGCCTCGTCGCCCTGGTCGCCGTCGCGTCGCTCGAGGCGATCGGCGCGCTGCTGACCACGGCGCTGCTGGTGGTCCCGGCGGCCACGACGCGCCTGGTCGTGCGCCGGCTGGCGACGTGGCAGGCGGCGACCGTCGCGCTGGTGCTGGCCGAGGGCGTGGCGGGCCTCTGGCTGTCGGTCGAGCTCAACGCGCCGCCCGGCGCCACGATCGCCGTGCTGGCCGGCGGGGTCTTCGCGGCAGTGGCCGGCGGCCGGGTCCTGCTGCGCCCGGGCGGCCCGCGCCGGGCGGCGGCGGCGCTCGCGGGCCTGGCGGCGCTCGGCGCGGCCGGCTGCGGTGGCGGCGACGGCGGCGACGGCGGCGTCCGGGTCGTCGCCTCGACCACCCACCTCGCCGACATCGCACGGCAGGTGGGCGGCGCGGACGCCCGGGTCACCGGCCTGCTCACGCCGAGCTCCGACCCGCACGACTACGAGCCGCGGCCCGACGACGTGCGCGCGGTCGCCGAGGCCGACGTCGTGCTCGTCAGCGGCCTGGGCCTCGACGAGTGGGTCGACGAGCTGGTCGAGAGCTCGGGCGGCCAGCCGCGCGTGGTCGAGGTCGGGCCCGCCGTGCCGCATCGCGCGCCGGACGATCCGCACTGGTGGCAGGACCCCCGCAACGTGGCCGCCGCCGCGCAGGTCGTCCGCGGGGCGCTGGCCGAGGCCGCGCCCGGCGCGGCCGCGCGCCTGCAGCGCCGCGCCACCGCGTACGCCGCGCGCGTCACGCGCCTGGACCGCACGGTGCTCGCCTGCATGCGCCGGCTGCCGGCGGCGCAGCGCAAGCTGGTGACCGATCACGACGCCTTCGGCCTGCTGGCCGCCCGCTACGACATCGACGTCGTCGGCACGGTGGTGGCCTCGCGCACGACCCAGGCCCAGCCGTCGGCCGGCGACCTCGCCCGGCTGGCGCGGACGATCCGCGCGCAGGGCGTGCGGGCGATCTTCCCCGAGACGCAGCTCGAGCCGCGGCTGGCCCGCGCCCTCGCGCGCCGCACGGGCGTGCGCGTCGGCGGGGCCCTGTACTCCGACGCGCTGGGCACGCCGTCCTCCGGCGGCGCGACCGTGCTGGCCGCGGCGGCGCACAACGCGCGCGAGCTCGTCCGCGGGCTCAGCGGCGGCACCCGGCGCTGCGAAGTCCGCGGGCGGTGAGCGTCCTGGTGCGCGCGGAGGGCCTGGCGGGCGCCTACGGGCCCGTCGACGCCCTCAACGAGGTGACCTTCGCCCTGCAGGCCGGCGAGCGCTGCGGCGTTCTGGGCCCCAACGGGGGCGGCAAGACGACGCTGTTCCGGCTGCTGACCGGCGAGCTGGCCCCGCGGCGCGGCACGCTGGAGCGCCCGCGCGTGGCGATCGTCGCCCAGACGGAGCGCTCGCGGCTGGACTTCCCCGTCAGCGCGCTGGACGTCGCGCTGATGGGTGCGCTGTCGCGCACGCCGTGGTGGCGTCGCCCGCGCCGCACCGAGCGCGCGCTGGCCCACGAGGCGCTGGAGCGCGTCGGGCTCGCCGACGAGGCGCAGCGGACCTTCGGCGACCTCAGCGGCGGCCAGCGCCAGCGGGTGCTCGTGGCGCGCGCCCTCGTGCAGGACGCGCCGGTCGTCCTGCTCGACGAGCCCTTCACCGGGCTGGACGCGCGCAGCGCCGACCGGCTCGAGCGGCTGCTTGCCGAGCTGGCCGCCGAGGGCCGCGCCCTGCTGATCGCCACGCACGACCCCGACCAGGCCCGCGGCTGGGAGCGGGTGCTGTGCGTGAACCGGCGCATGGTGGCGTTCGGGGCGCCGGACGCCACGTTGACCGACGCCGTCCTCGAGCAGACGTACGGCCGGCGCCTGGCCGGGGTGCTCTGATGCTCGACGTCCTGCTCGACCCGTGGCGCGACGAGCTCACCCGGCGGGCGCTGGCGGAGGTCACCCTGCTGGGGATCGCAGGCGGCGCGCTGGGCTGCTGGATCGTCCACCTCCGCCTGGCCTACGCGGCGGAGTCCCTGGCCCACGGGCTGCTGCCCGGCCTGGTCGTGGCCGCGCTCACCGGCATCCCGCTGCTCGCCGGCGGGGCGGCCGGCCTGGCGCTCGCCGCCCTCGGCGTGGCGGTGGCGGGCCGGCTGCCGGCCCTGGACCAGGACACCGCCGTGGCGGTGGTGGTCACCACCTTGCTGGGCCTCGGCGGCCTGCTCGCGCTGTCGGCGCAGACGCCGCCCGGCCTCGGCGACCTGCTGTTCGGCGACGTGCTCGCCACGGGCGACGGCGACCTCGCGCTCGCGGCGGCCACCGTCGCGGTCGTCCTCGCCGCGCTGTGGCTGCTGCACCCGTCGCTGCTGGCCGTGACGTTCGACCGCGCGATCGCCCCGGCGCTCGGCCGGCCGCCCTTCACCGCCGACGTCGCCGTCGCGCTGCTGCTGGCGCTCGTGCTGCTCGTGGCGGTCCAGGGGCTCGGCAACCTCCTGGTGGTCGCGGTCCTGGTCGGGCCCGCAGCGGCGGCGCGGCTGGTGACCCGGCGGATGGCGCCCATGATCGCCGTCGCCGCGGGCGTGGCCGTCGCCGGCGGGCTCGCGGGGCTCTACGTCTCCTACCACGGCCGGACGGCGGCCGGCGCGTCGGTGGCCGCGGCGCTCGTCGCGGCCTGGGCGCTCACCGCCGCGGCCACGCACGTCCGGGGGCTGCGGACATGACGTCCGAGCGGGCGGCCTGGGCGCAGGAGGCCCACCGGCGGCTGGCGAGCGCCGGGTACCGCTCGGGCGAGGCGCGCAGCGCCGTGATCGACGCGCTGGCGCAGGCCGGCGGCTGCGTCGGCGCCCAGGAGCTGGCCGACCGCCTGCGCGACGCCGGGCGGCGCGTCGGGACCGCGTCGGTCTACCGGACCCTCGGCGTCCTGGGGGAGCTCGAGCTGGTGCGGGGGCGCGATGTGGGGGAGGGCGTGGCGCGCTACGAGCTCGTGCTGCCGTCGGGCCACCATCACCACCACGTCGTCTGCGAGCGCTGCGGCGCGACGGCCGCCTTCGAGGACGACGAGCTCGAGGCCGCGATCGACCGGGCGGCGCGGCGCGCGCCCTACGCGGTGCGCGACCACGAGGTCGTGCTGCGGGGCCTCTGCCCCGCCTGCGCGAGCAAGGCCTGAGCTACTCGCAGGTGGCGACGGTGCCGTGGTCGTCGCAGTGGTCGCCGTGCGGGTGGTGCAACCGGCCGTCCACCAGGTAGTCCACGTGGTCGCCGTGCGGCACGGGCTCGTGCCCGCAGTCCGGCCCGTGGACGTGATGCGAGCGATCCGCCGCCGGCCTCGTGCACCCGTCGGGATGCTCGACAGAGACCTCGATGACGTGCTCGTCGACGTGCGTCTCGTGCGGGTGGTGCAGGTGGCCGTCGTGCAGGTAGTCGACGTGGTCGCCGTGCTGGACCGCGAGGTGCCCGCAGCCCGGGCCGTGGACGTGGTCGTGCTCGCCGTGGACGTGGTGCGCCATGGGCCACGAACGGTAGACCGCCCGGCCAGCAGATGCGCGTGGGAGCCGTTCTCAGGATGGTCACGCCACCGGCTCCCGGGGCGCCGGGCGTCCCCTACCCTCCCGGGCCGATGCGCCGCCGTCTCTCCGCCGTCGCCGCCGCCGGCCTGCTCGCCGGCCTCGTGTTGCCCGCCGCCGCCTGCGCCCGGACGGCCGAGCAGCCGTGGCCGCCGGTCGACGGGCCGGGCACGCTGTTCGCGCACATCGGCGAGGAGCACATCACCGACGCCGACGGCGCGACGATCCTGCCCAAGGTGGTCGAGGGGCTGGTGCGCTACCGGCCGCGCCTGGTCACCGCGTCGGGCGACAAGGCCAACGACGGCCAGGCCGCCCAGTTCCGCCTCTGGCAGGAGGCCATGGACCCGCTCGACGGCGCCGGCATCCCGTACCTGGCCGCTGCGGGCAACCACGACCGCACCGGGCCGCCCGGCGATCCGGGCGGCACGGCCGGGCTCTTCAAGCTCACGCTCCCCGGATCCTTCGACGTCTACCGGTCCTCCTTCGCATCACGGCCGTACCCGTGGGGCGACGCCGCGCCCTACGCAGGGATCGGCCCCGCCCGACCTCCGGGCGACCCGGCGGGCGCGGCCGCGACCTACCACGCCGACGTGGACGGCGTGCGCTGGATCTTCCTGGACAACTCCTGCTGGGCGCTCAGCGACTGCGACGCGTTCCAGGCGCGCGCCGACGGCGGCCGCGAGGGGCAGCTGGCGTTCCTCCGGGCACGGGCGCAGGAGGCGACGGACGCCGGGCGGCTCGTCTTCGTCGTCATGCACATCCCCACCCGCGACCCGCGCGACCAGGAGCACGCCGACATCACGTCGCGCAGCCACACCATGGGCAAGGGCACGTCGTCCGACAACCAGGAGTTCGAGCGCGTGGCCGCCGCCACCGGCGTGGACGGCGTCTTCGTCGGCCACATCAAGGGCCAGTTCCTCTACCGCGGACAGGGCGGCGTGCCGTACTTCGTCGACGGCGGCGCCGGTGGCGAGCTGTACACGGAGGGCCCGGTCGGCACCGACCACGGCTACTGGCACGGCTTCCGCCTGGTCCGCGTGCATGGCGGGCGCCTGACGACGGACACGGTCCCGATCTTCGTGCCCGGCGGGATCCGCATCGAGGGCCCGGACGTGGTCGCCGCCGGCGAGCGCGCGGCGTTCGCCGCCTTCGGCCGCCAGCCCGTGTTCCACGACCCCGCCAAGGTGGAGGCGCTCGAGCTGCGCGACCCAGCGCCGACGCCGAAGGGCGCCCGCCGCGCCGAGATCCTGGGCGTGTCGTCGCGCGATGTGGCTTTCGGGGTGCCGGCGCTGATGCTCCTGCTCGTCCTGGGCGTCGCCGCCGCCCCGGCGGGCCGGCGGCGCGCCGCCGCGGCCGGCGCGGGGCTGCTCGTCGCCGGCGGGAGCGGGCTGGCGCTCGCCCAGCAGTCCGAGCCGACCGCTACGCCGCGCGACGCGCTGCCGACGCCGGCGCGCATGTGGACGACGAGCGACCCGGCCGTGCTCGCGCCGGCCGCCTCCGCCGACGACGACCCGCGCCGCGACCCCGCGACCCAGACCGAGGACGGGCGGTTCGCCGCCGCGTGCCCGGGCCGCGCCACGATCTCGGTCACCTCCGGCACCGAGCAGCAGGACCGCGCCGTCACCGTCGCGTCGGCGCCCGGACCTGTGATCCGTTCCGTCACCCGGGCGCGGACCCTGCGCGCCGGCCGCCGCGGCGGCCGGGCCCGCGCGGTGCGCGTGCGGCTCGCGCAGCCCGCGGTCGTGACCCTGCGGCTCCTGCGCGCCCGCAAGGTCGTCGCCCGGGCGCCGCGGTCGTGCGTCCGCGACGGCGCGCGGGACCTGCGGCTGCCCCACGGGGGCGTGCGCGCCGGCCGCTACGCGCTCGAGGTCCGCGTCTCGACCGATCGCACGCCCGCGATCGCGCGCTACGCCGTCCGCGTGCGCTAGGTCCGCCGCCTGCAACGCGTCGTGCGGCGCGCAGGGGCCCGCGCCCCGGCGGCGAACCCGACGCTCGTGCGCAACCGCCAGCTCCACGCAGCGCTGGCGGCCTTCGCGGAGGAGGCCGCCTGGCAGCTCGCCGCCGAGGCCGCGGACGGCGCGGAGGTGCCCTTCGAGGTGGTCGAGACCTCCGGCTCGCGGCGCGACGTGCCGCTGTACTGCTACCGCCCGCTCACGGGGGCGTTCATCGAGCAGCGGACCTCGCTGCTCGGCCGCCTGCCCACGTTCGTGCCCGCCCTGCACGCGCTCGAGGCGTGCCCGGGGCTCGACGCGTACCTCGTCGCGCGCGGGATGGCGCGCGTGCCCAAGGACGCGCGGCTGCGCGCCGAGGAGGCGCTGTTCCTGTTCCTGGCTCGCGCGTTCGCCGAGTCGACCGACTTCGTCCTCACTCCCGAGCGCCTGCGCGCGGCGTACGAGGAGCTCGAGGACGCCGCGCTCGACGGCCGGGCGCTCGTGGAGGTCGTCGCCCCGCTGCGCGGCCTGGCGATCGCCAGCGACGAGGTGGCACTCGGGGACGGCCTGCTGCTCGTCCGCGGCGACCGCTGCCCGGACCTGCCGCCCGAGGCGTGCGCGCCGCGCGCCGACGGGCGGCCGCCCGTGCTGGCCGCGCTGCGCTGGGAGGCGGCCCCCGGCGACGAGGCGCCGCTGCGCCACGCCCAGATCCGACTGCGCCGCCTGTTGACGGCGCTGCGCCTGTACGACGTCGTGCCGGTCGCGCTGGGCCGCACCGCGTGGTCGCGCACCGGCTCGGGTCCGTGGCAGCCGTTCGCGCTGGCCGAGGGCGTCGCGCCGGTCCGCGGCGTGCTCGCGATCCCGCCCGCGCAGGAGGACGAGCTGCGCGCGTTCTGCAACCTCGTCGCCCGGCGCACCCCGCGGGCCGGGGAGCTGGCCTGGGCGCTGCGCCGCTTCGAGCTGGCCTGCGAGCGCCCGTCGCCGGCCGAGGCGCTGACCGATCTGCTGCTGGCGCTGCGGGCGCTGCTCGAGCCGGAGGGGGCGCACAGCGGCCTGCTGCCGGCGCGCGTCGCGGCGCTCTGCGCGATGCCCGAGGACCGCGAGGCCACGGCCGAGCGCCTGGCGCACTGCGCCGCGCTGGAGCGCGCGGTCGTCGCCGGCGTCGGCCCCGACGAGCAGGCGCTGACGCGGCTCGTCGACGAGCTCTGCTCGCACCTGCGCGCGCTGCTGCGCGACGTGCTGTGCGGGCACCTGGACTCCGACCTGCGCACGGTCGCCGACGAGCTGCTCGCGGCGCCCGGCCCGGGGCAGGAGACGGCGGCCTGAGCGCGCCGGGCGGCGTCCCGGTCGCGGCCGCGGGAACGCGACCGCGACCGGGGCGCCGCCCGGCCCGGCCGCGGGCGGATCAGCCGCGCTGCGGCACGGCGCAGGTCTCGCAGCCCCAGATGCGGGCGTAGATCACGCAGCCGATGCAGAAGCCGCTGATGGCGCTGAACAGCGCGACAGCGGCGACCGTGCCGGTCAGCGCCCAGGCCACCGACGGCATGCCGGCGAGGAACGCGAGCGTCGCGCCGCCGGTGAACCCGAGCGCGATCCGGTTGGCGAAGCGGGGCGCGCGGGAATCCTCGAGCGGACCTTCGCCGAAGCGCGGTTGCAGCACCTGGAACCAGAAGCGGCACGGCAGGCACCACTTGCGCCCGAGCGTGAGGCCGAGAGCGAGCTGCAGCGCGAGCACCGCGACGATCCAGGGCTGGTCCAGCACCACCGCCAGCGTCGCGCCGAGGCCGACGAACGCCTGGTTGGTGCGCGGGCCGTTGCGATCGATGACGTCGAGATCCGTCCAGGGATCGGCGAGGCGCGTGGTGGTGCTCATCGGGCCGAAGTCTAGCTCAAACAACCAAATTGCCGAGGGAATTAAGGAGATGCGCCATCATGCGGTGCGCGTGCGCGTCTCAGCGAAATCCGACTACGCGCTGCGAGCGATGCTCGAGCTCGCCGCAGCGGACGGCCGAGGGCCGGTCACCGCGGAGGACATCGCGACCGCCCAGGGCATCCCCGCCCCGTTCCTGCAGAACATCCTGCAGGCGCTGCGCAACGGCGGGCTGGTGGAGAGCCGCCGTGGCCAGGTCGGCGGCCACCTCCTGGCGCGGCCGGCTGCCGAGATCACCCTCGGCGACGTCATCCGCGCCGTGGACGGGCCGCTGGGCCAGGTCGCCGGCGCGGCCCCCGAGGAGGTGGTGCACGGCGGCACGGCCCAGCACCTGGGTGAGCTGTACGTCGCCCTGCGCGCCGGGGTCCGGCGCGTGCTGGACCGCGTGACGCTGCCCGAGGTGCTCTCGGGGCAGTTGCCCGACGACGTGCGCGAGCTGCTCGGCGACCCCGGGGCGTGGCGACGCCGCGGATCCGACGGGGGGCGGGCCGCCTAGAACGCGACCTCGGCGAGCAGCGCGTCGCGCTCCTCGTCGGTGGCGAAGAGGTGCTTGTGGACGGCTACGAGGCCGTCGACGTCGTGGACGTCGCCGTCGAGGTGCGGGACCAGGACCGGATCCTCGTCGCCGATCTCGCCCTTCAGGCGGGCGATGGCCGCCGCGTCGCGCTCGGCCAGCGTGCGGAAGTCCTGCAGGGTGCGCACGACCTTGGCGGCGAGCTTGTCGTCGCCGCCGAGCTGCTCGGCGAGCTCGGCGACCCCCGGCTCCTCCTCGTCGGGGGCCAGCATGTGCACCCGGTTGACGATCAGGCCGCCGAACGGCATCCCCGCCTCGTCGAGCTTGCCGCGGAAGAAGATCGCCTCCTCGACCGGCTCGCGCTCGGGCGAGGCCACGATCAGGAACGTCGTCGCCGGGTCGGCCAGGAGCGCCTTGACGCCCGCGGTGCGCTCGCGGAACCCCTCGATGACCCCGCTGAGCGCCCGGAAGAACACGCTCAGGTCCTCCAGCAGGTCGACGCCGGTGACGCGCTTGAGGATCGAGAAGACGACGCTCGTGCCGCGGCCCATGACGCGCGCCGCGATGCCGCTGGGCGCGATGAACAGCCGCAGCGCCCGGCCCTCGAAGAAGCTCGTCAGCCGGTCCGGCGCGTCGAGGAAGTCCAGCGCGTTGCGCGACGGCGGCGTGTCGAGCACGATCGCGTCGAAGCGCCCGGACGTCGACAGCTCGTGCAGCTTGGCCACCGCGGTGAACTCCTGCGACCCCGCCACGGCGCCCGACAGCTCCTGGTAGATCCGGTTGTCGAGGATCTCGTCGCGCGTGCGCTCGTCGGGCGCCAGGCGCTCGATCAGCTCGTCGAACGTCCGCTTGGCGTCGAGCATCATCGCCCAGAGCTCGCCGGTGACCTCCAGGCCGTGGCCCTCGAAGCGCTCCGCGGCCACCAGCGCCGGCTCGTTGCCCAGCGTGTCGAGGCCGAGCGACTGCGCCAGGCGCTTGGCGGGGTCGATCGTCACCACCGCCACGCGCTTGCCCTGCGCCGCGAGGCCGAGGGCGATCGCCGCCGAGGTCGTGGTCTTGCCCACGCCGCCCGAGCCGGCGCAGATGATCACGCGCCGGCCGTCCAGTCGCGTCTGGATCACCCGCGCCGCTCCAGGTCCCGGGAGAGCCGCTCGAGCTCGGGCAGCGCGAGGGCGCCGGTCAGCACCTCGGGCAGCGTCGTCACCGGCGTGCCGGCGCCCAGGCCGCGGCGCAGGCGCGTCAGCTGCGACCGCTGGGCCCGCGAGCGCCCGGCGCCGGCCAGCGCGGCGCGCCGGGCGCGCGAGGACGGCAGGGCGGTGACGCGCTCCTCGTCGGCCGCCGAGAATCGCGAGGGGAGCATCCGGTTGACGACGACCCGCGCCAGCGGCAGGCCCATGGACGCCTGCAGCGCCGCGCGCAGCTCGAGGGTCTCGGTGACGGGCGTCTCCTCCGCGGTGGCCACGGCGACGACGGCCGTCCGCGCGGGGTCGGCGAGCATCTCGTGGATCGTACGGCCCTGCCGGGCGATCGGACCGACGCGGGCGGTCTCGGCGAAGGTCCGCGGGGCCTCGAGCACCGCCACGCCGTGCCCGGTGGCGGGCGCGTCGAGCACGACGAGGTCGTAGGGCCGGCCGCCCGGCGTGCGGCGCGCCTCCTGCGCGAGCTCCCAGACCTTGCCGACGCTCAGCAGCTCGCGCATCCCCGGGGTCGCCGCCGCCAGCAGCCCGAACAGCCGCGAGGCCGCCAGGAGCTCCGCGAGGGGGCGGGGCAGCTGGTCGAGCAGGTACTCCTCCATCGCCGCCTGGGGGTCGATCGAGATGTGCGAGAGCTGCTCGGCGACCTCCTGCTCGTGCAGCGCGCCCGCCGGGCTGGTGCCGGCCAGGGCACGGGAGACGTCGCCGCGCCGCGCCACCTCGGCCACGATCGTGCGCTTGCCGCGCCGGGCCGCGGCCAGGCCGAGCACCGCCGCCACGGTCGACTTCCCGGTCCCGCCCTTGCCGGTGACCACGACGAGCGGACGGGCGAGCAGCTCGTCGAACGTCACTCCTCGCCGTCCCAGTAGTCCACCGGGTCGACGCGGAAGCGCAGGGGCCCCAGGCCGCGCAGCGAGACCTTGGAGGAGTCCGGGTAGAACACCGCGTCGCCCGCGCAGCGGGTGCTGAAGCCCAGCAGCTCGAGCCCCGCGTCGCCGGCCTCGAAGGCGTGCGCCACGCCGGTCCCCGGCGGCCGGGCGATCACGCTGCCGGCCCGCAGCGCGAAGCGCTCGTCGCCCAGCAGCACCTCCCCGGCGCCCGAGAGCACGACGAACAGCTCCTCCTCGGCGGTGTGGCAGTGGCGCGGCCAGCCGCGGGCGCCCGGGGCGATGCGCTGGTGCGAGGCGCCCGTGCGCACCGACCCCACGGCGTCGCCGATGGCGCGCTTGCGCAGGTTCGTGGCACCACGCTGGACGTCCACGGCGAGCACGTCGGCGACGGCGGCGATCGTCGGCGGGCGCTGCGCCTCGGGCGCCGGCAGCTCGAGCGGCCCGGCGGCGATCTCGGCCTCGAAGGGATGCGGGCCGTCCGGCGGCACCCAGTGCGGGGCGACCCACATGACGCCCGCCCGGGGCAGGTGGGTCAGCGAGGTGCGCGACCCTTCGCCGAACACGAGCACGTCCAGGCCGTCGTCGCCTGCCACGAGGGTGTGCGCCTCC
>DASPKC010000304.1:0-6003 GCA_035628295.1 Baekduia sp. | reverse complement strand
ACCGTGGTGCCGGTGCCGGTGAACGACCCCGTGCCGCGCCGGCTCTGATACTCGAGGTCCAGATCGACGACGTGCGGGCCGGGTGTCGTGAACGTGTGGCGCAGCAGCGGCTCGTCGCCGGTGCTCGTGCCGCCGCCGATGAGGTGGTCGTCGGGGCCGGGATCCACGCGCCACGAGGCGCGCACCTGCGAGGCCTCGGGATCGACGGCCGCGCGCGCGTCGACCAGCACCTCCTGGCCCACGCGCGGCACGGCGGGGCGCGTGACGATGGTGCCCGACAGCCGCGGGCACGGCGGCTCGTCCGGCCCCGGTGCGCTGCGCGACAGCAGCAGCGCCCGGACGTCGCGGGCCGGGTGGTCGTGGCGCCAGAGCACGGCGGCCTCGCCGTCCGGGCCCCAGGCCGCGCCCACCGGCGCCGCCCACGTCCCGGGGCACTCGAGCGCCGCGGCGCCCTGCGGCGGCTCGCCGTCGCGTGCGACGGCCGCCGCGGCGCCGGTGAACGAGCCGCCGGCCAGGCCCACCAGCGCGCGGCCCGCGTCGTCGCGCGCGACGGCCGCGCCGTGCCCGGTGATGGGGATGCCGGGGACCGGCTCGGGCGCGCCGAAGGCGCCGGTGTGCGCCGAGCCGCGCACGACGACGCCCGGCCCCCCGGCGAAGCTGTGCTGCCCGGCGTCGTCGGCGCGGTTCCAGGCCACCGCCGCGGCCCCGGCCGGCGCGACGTCGACGGCGACGGCGGGGTTGCGCGCGAAGCGCCCGAGGGTGGCGCCGGCGTCGGCGCCCAGCGCGACGGGCGCGTCAAAGCGGCCGAGCGGCGCGCGCACGGCACGCACGACGCGGCCGGTGAACCAGCCGGCGGGCGCGTCGACCCAGGCCAGCACGGCGTGGCCCGCGCTGTCGGCGGCCAGCGCGGCGCCGGAGGCCGAGCGGGCGGGGTCGGACACCGTCTGGGGCTCCGCCGGGTCGCCGGCCGCCGGCAGCAGCGCGCTGCGCAGGGCCACCGCGTCGCGGCCCTCGCCGCCGGCGGTCCAGGCCAGCAGCGCGCCGCCCGCGGGCTGCGCGGCCGCGAGCAGCTCCAGCGGACGGTCGCCGTCACGGCCGCCCTGCGCGAACGGCGGCGCGACGGCGGTGGCCGGCGCGCCGGGGTCGAAGCCGGCGCCGCCGACGGAGCGCACGGCTCGGACCTGCAGGCCCTCGGCCGCCCGCGCCACCCAGGCGACGGTGACGCGGCCGGCGCCGGCCGCCACGGCGACCGGCCCGGCGGTCGTGCCGAGGACCGCGGCGGGGCCGGGCTCTGCCGTGCCGGCCGGCACGACGGCCGCGTGGACGTCCCCGTCCCAGTCGGCCCACGCCGCCACGACGTCGCCGGTCTGGCGATCCACCGCCACTGCGCCGTCGCCGCGCGCCGGCCCGAGCTCCAGCGGGGCGCCGGGCCCGTCGGGCGTGGCGACCGACAGCCACTGCCGGCGGGCGCCGGCGGCGTCCTGCGTGGTCCACGTGGCGGCCAGGCGTCCGGCACCGGCGGCCGCCCGCGCCTCGAGGACGTCGAGGCCCGGCGGCGACAACGCGACGGGCGCCTCCCACGCGGCGGGCGCGGCGGCCGGGGCGGACAGCGCACAGGCGAGCAGCAGCAGGAGGAGACGCACGGCCCGCACCGTCGGGGCATCGGCGCCGCCGGAGCCCGTCTTGAGCGTGCACGTCCGGCCCCGGAGTCAGAAGCGCACGGCGCCCTGGCCCTTCCACGCCGCGAGGTCGCGCAGCGTCGCGGCGTCCACGCCGGTGGCCGACAGGACGCAGGTGTGGCCCTGTCGCCGCCAGGTCACGACGGTGCGGTCGCCGACGCGCAGCGTGCGCAGCGCGACGCCGTCCTGCTCGGTCCGCGGCGCGTCGGGCTCGTCGAGCGCCTCGCCGTCGACGATCGTGTAGGCGACGCGGCGCCCGTCGCGCTCGTAGAAGACCGTCGTGGTGGCGCGCCCCTCGAGCTCGTCGGTGCGCTTGCCCACCGGCGCGAAGCCGAACTTCCCGGCGAAGTTCGGGAACGCCACGTCGTCCACGCGCTCGCGCAGCAGCCGCGGCTGGGCGGGGTTGAGCTGCACCGTCGCGACCGGCGGCCGCAGCGCCGCGGCGACCGCGCCCTCCACGTCGAGCCCGCCACCGCCGACGACCAGGGCGACCACGACCGCCGCCAGGGCGCCCGCGCCCGCCAGCGCACCGGCGCCGAACCAGCGCCGTCGCGGGCGCCGCCGCGCCGGTGCGGCGCCGAGGGCGTCGATGCGCCGGCGCAGGTCGTGCGGTGCCTCGGTCGCCGCGACGGCGGCATCGACGACCGCCGCGGCGCGGCGGCGGCGCTCCAGCGCCTCGGCCAGCGCCGGCTCGGCCGCCAGGCGCGCCTCGACCGCCGCCTGGCGCTCGGCCGGCAGCCGCCCGTCGAGGAGGAGCAGCAGCTCGGCGGCCTCCTCGTCGGGCAGCTCGGGGTCGGGCGGGCGCTGATCGGTCATGGGGCCTCGTTCCGGTAGACGCCAACCGCGCCGTCGTATTCCCGCGCCCTCACGCACCCACCGCCTCGGCCACCCGGCCGCGCGCGCGGTACAGCCGGCTCATGATCGTGCCGACCGGGACGTCGAGGGCGCCTGCGGCCTCCTCGTAGCTGAGCCCGGTCACGTCGACCGCGACGAGCACGTCGCGGAAGTCGTCGGGCAGGGCGGCGATGGCCGCGAACACCTCGCGCGCCGCGAGGACCGCGACGGGCGACGACGAGGCCGGGGCGGCCGCCCGCTGCTCGTCCTCCTCCAGCGGCGCGGTCTGCGGACGGCGCTCCCGGGTGCGCAGCGACGAGCGGAACGTGTTGCGCAGCACCCCGAGCAGGTAGGGCAGCGGGTCGTCGGTGGCGATCTCCCGCGGCTTGGCCAGCACCCGGGCGAAGGTCTCCTGGACGAGGTCCTCCGCGTCCTCGCGCCGGCCGCACAGGGCCCACGCAGCGCGGTAGAGCCGGTCGACGTGATCGCCCAGTGCCGCTGCCTGGAGCTCAGGGGTCACGGAGCGAGCGTCGCAGCTGCGACCCGCGCCGTGGGAGAAGCTGCGGGCGGGGCGCCGCCGGCCGTCGCCGGCCGCCGCGCCCCGCCGCGCGCCGCCTACGGCAGGCGGCAGACGTCGTTGACGTTCTCGTCGATGGCGTCGAACGTGCCGGGCGTGACGCCGAACGCCGGGGTCGAGTCGCAGAAGATCTCGTCGCGCTGGCCGTCCTCGGCGAGGAACCGGTCGTTGTTGAAGATCTCGTCGTCGGTGTGCGGCAGCTGCGGCGTGCGCGCCCACAGCTTGTCGCGGCCGTTGCCGCCGCTGATCACGTCGGCGTTGTTGCCGCCCTCGACGCGGTCGTCGCCGGGGCCGCCGAGCAGCTCGTCGTCGCCGTTGTGCCCGCGCACGTCGTCGTTGCCGAAGCGGGCCCGGATCTCGTCGTTGCCGCCGCCCCCGATGAGGGTGTCGGCGGAGCCCGTGCCCTTGATCAGGTCGTCGCCGCCGACCGTGTGCACGGACGCCTGGATCCGCGTCGACGAGCCGAGGGCCAGGTCGATGACGTCGCGGTTGCTGGTGCCCGTGACGCGGATCAGCGATCGCCTGGGGCAGTCCACCACGGCCGGGCTGATCGTCACGACGGTGCAGCCGCCGGCGACGATCGGTGCGCGGTCCAAGCGCAGCCGCACCCGGGTGGCGGTCAGCTCCGCCTGCGCCGCCGTGACCGTGATGCCGGCCTCGGACGAGCTCTGCGTGGCGATGGTGATGTCCTGGGCGTTGGCCTGGACGGTGGGCGCTGCGTGCGCCGCCGGCGCGGCGACGGCGAGGGCGGCGGCGGCCGACAGGGCGGCGGCGACCTTGGTGCGGCGGGTGATGCGGTGCATGGGTCTCTCTCCTCTGGTGCTGGGCCGGCCCCATGCCGGCCCGTCACCACCAAGGACGCCGCCCCGCCTCGGGCATTCCCGGCGCGAAGCGTGACGTCGGGCACAGGCGCGGCGGGAGGCGCTCACCCTCGGCCCGGACGACCGCAGGGTGCAGTTGCGCACGCTTACGGTGCGCAACTGCACCCGCGAGGGCGCGATCAGCCGCAGGCCGAGGTCGCCGAGCGCTGGGTGACCTCGCCGTTGACGCGCAGGCGCCCGTCGTCGAAGGCCACGATGGCGAGCTCCGCGGTGCGCTGGGCCTCCGGCGCGGCAGGGTCGAACCCGGAGCTGGTGCTCTGCTCGACGACGAGCTCGATCGTCGCCGTGTCCGCCTGGGCCGCGGCGTCACGGCCGGCGCGCAGGACGCTCCAGCGGCCGCCCTCCTCGACGCTCGAGACGAAGCCGTTCTCGAAGGACTCGGACTTCAGGCCCCACGCGCCGCCAGGGCAGAACGTGAGGTCGCTGCGGCGGCTCGAGCCGCCGAAGCTGCTGCTGTTGGAGACCTGGGTGAGGACCGAGCGCTCGAGGAACGCCTGCCAGGCGGCGGCGCTGCGGCCGGCCGCCGCGGGCGGCGGCGGCGGCGAGGTGCCGGCGGCCGGCGCCGGCGTGGCGCCGCCGTCGCCGGCCGGCGTGTCGTCGGCGCCGTCGCGACAGGCGCCCCACAGCCCGCGACCGGCGCCCTGCGCGCGGGCCTGGGCGGCGGCGAGGGTGCGGCCGAGTTGCGAGCGGCGCGGCTCGGTGGCCAGGGCGTGCCCGCTCTCGACCACGAGGCGGTTGACGCCGGCGCCGCGGCGCAGGACCACGACGCTGCGCGTGCCCCGGCTGCGCAGGACGACGCGCACCGCCGCGCCGGACGGCAGCAGCGCGCGCAGCCGCGCCCGGGCGGACGCGCCGAAGCAGTCGCCGGGTGCGGGCGCGTCGATGCCCAGCAGCCGGAACGCGCGCGGCGCCGCTCCCGCGACGCGCAGGACCACGCGCTCGCCGTCGACGACGCGGACGACGCTCGCCGCCCGCGTGACGGCCGCGGCCGCGTCAGGCGGCTGCGCGGCGGGGACGGCGGCGGTCGCTGCGGCCACGGCACAGGCCATGGCGACGGCGGTCGGGCGGCGGCGGGTGATCGGCACGGTGGCTCCTGGTGGTCGCGGGCGCCCCTCCGGCGCCCTGTCACCCGTGCAGGACGCCGCTCGCCGCCGCGTATTCCCGACCGTTCACCATCGAGTGGCGTGCTTCCCGGCTATCCGAGGGTGGATCCGCCACTCGATGCCCCGAGGGGCCTGCGGGACCCCACAACGAGCCGCGGCGGCCCGGAGGCCGCCGCGGTGCACATCGGATGGCGTGACGCCGCTACGCCACGTCGCGGAGCTTCTGGGCCTCCGCGAGCGACTGCAGCTTCTTCAGCGACTGGTTCTCGATCTGGCGGATGCGCTCGCGCGTGACGTTGAACGTGCGGCCCACCTCGTCCAGCGTCCGGGGGTGCTCCCCGCCGAGGCCGTAGCGCAGCTCGAGCACGCGGCGCTCGCGGTAGGAGAGGTTCTCCAGCGCCTCGCGCAGCGCCTCCTTGGTGAGGATCTCGGCGGCGCGCTCGTAGGGCGACTCCGCGCGCTCGTCGGCGATGAACTGGCCGAACTCCGACTCCTCCTCGTCGCCGACCGGCTTCTCGAGGGACACCGGGGCCTGCGCCGAGCGCTTGATCGAGTCGACCTCCTCCGGGTCGATGCCCGTGACCTCGGCGATCTCCTCGGCGGTGGGCTCGCGGCCCAGCTCCGTGACGAGCTTGCGCTCGGCGCGGCCGATCTTGTTGAGCTTCTCGACCACGTGCACCGGGATGCGGATGGTGCGCGCCTTGTCGGCCAGCGCACGGGCGACCGCCTGCCGGATCCACCACGTCGCGTACGTCGAGAACTTGAACCCCTTGCGGTAGTCGAACTTCTCGACGGCGCGGACGAGGCCGATCGTCCCTTCCTGGATCAGGTCGAGGAACGGCAGACCCTGGTTGCGGTAGCGCTTCGCGATCGAGACGACGAGGCGGAGGTTCGCCTCGACCATCTCCTGCTTCGCGCCGTGGTCGCCG
>DASPKC010000303.1:0-8459 GCA_035628295.1 Baekduia sp. | reverse complement strand
ATGCCGAAGCCGGACTCGCGCATCGCGCGCGCCGCCTCGTGCACCACCTCGTTGGACGTCGCGCGCCGGTGCTCGAGCGAGAGGTCGAAGCGCTCGAGCTCGAGGGGGAGGCCGAGGACGTCGGGCGCCAGGGTCCGGAGTGCCTGGTCCAGCAGCTCCTGCCCGGTCTCGTCGCCTTCGAGGACGGTGATCCGGAGGGCCATCGGGAGCAGGCTACCCAGCAGCGCGGCCCACGCGTCCGAATCCCGCCCGCGCGGCTACATTGGCCGCAGCGATGGACGAGCGGTGTACCTGGTGCGGTGTGGCGGTCGGGGAGGACGCGGGGTTCCGCGCCGCCGAGCCCGAGGCTGACCGCCGGGCGGTCTTCTGCCGCCTCGAGCACGTCGTGCCGTGGGTGATCCGCGGCGCGGCCTGGGATCCCGGCAGCTTCCTCGACGAGGAGGACCCCGACGAGGGGCTGGGCCGCTGCGCGCGCTGCGGCGGCGCCCTGGGTGCCCAGCGCGTGCTGCTGGTGCGCCACCGCGGCCACCACCGCATCGCCGACGCCTTCTGCGGCGTCGAGCACCTCATGGAGTGGTCCAGGGCCGGTGGCCGCTGGGCGCCGCGCTAGGCGGCGCCCTCCAGGCCGAGCTCGGCGGCCCGCTCGTCGAGTGCGGCGATGACGATGCGCAGGTGCTCGTCGAAGTCGACGCCGAGCTCCTCGGCGCCGTGGCGCACCTCGTCGCGGTTGACCGCCGCCGCGAACGCCGGGGTCTTGAGCTTCTTCTTGACGCTCTTGGGCGTCATGCCGCGGATGCCCTCCGGCCGGACCTTGGCGCACGCGGCCACGAAGCCGCTGAGCTCGTCGACGGCGTAGAGCGTCCGGGCCAGCTCGGTCTCCCGGGGGACACCGAGGTAGGGCGCGTGGCCGGCGATCGCGTCGACCATCTCCGGCGGCGCGTCGCGGCGGCGCAGCTCCGCCAGGATCGTCCGGGGGTGGCCGGCCTGCTCGTCGGACATGTCCGGATGGCGCTCGAAGTCCGCGTCGTGCAGGAGTCCTGTGACGGCCCACAGCTCCTCGTCGTGGCCGCCGCGCCGGGCGTAGGCGACCATGGCGGCCTCGACGCCCAGGCAGTGCCGGCGCAGGGACTCCGCCTGGACCCAGTCGGTGAGCAGCGCCCAGGCCTCGGGGCGGGAGAGGGCGGTCGGCATGCCCCGTTACGCTAGCGAGGCCGATGTCCGAGACGTTCGTGATCGAGGGCGGCGTGCCGCTCTCTGGCACCGTCGTGCCCGCAGGCAACAAGAACGGCGCGCTGCCGTGCCTGGCCGCGTGCGCGCTGACCGCGGAGGAGGTCGTGGTGCGCAACGTGCCGCGCATCCGCGACGTCGAGGCGATGCTCGAGCTGCTCGAGGCGCTCGGCGCCACGGTCGAGCGCCGCGGCGAGCACGAGGTCGCCGTCTGCGGGGCGGGGATCACCGCCGACGCCGAGGTCCCCACCGAGGTCGCCGAGCGCATCCGCGCCTCGTTCCTGCTCGCCGGCCCGCTGCTGGCGCGCTTCGGCCGGGCCGTGATGCCGGCCCCCGGGGGCGACGTCATCGGCCGCCGGCGGCTGGATCCGCACATCGACGCCTTCCGCGCGCTCGGCGCGACCGACCGCGTCGACGCCGGCGGCACCATCACGCTGGACGCGCCGGCCGGCGGGCTGCGCGCCGGCGAGATCTTCATGGACGAGCCGTCGGTCATGGGCACCGAGAACGCGCTCATGGCGGCCGCGCTGACCCCCGGCGAGACGGCGATCTTCAACGCCGCCGGCGAGCCGCACGTCCAGGACCTGGCCAAGCTCCTGGTCAAGATGGGCGCCCGCATCCAGGGCATCGGCTCCAACCGCATGGTCGTCACGGGCGTCGCCGAGCTCGGCGGCACGACCCACGACATCGGGCCCGACCACATCGAGATCGGGTCGTTCATGGCGATGGCCGGCATGACCGGCGGCGAGATCCGCATCAAGGACACCGAGCCCGACGACCTGCGGATGATCCGCCTGGTGTTCCGGCGCCTCGGGCTGCACACCGAGATCGACGGGGCCGACGTCCTCGTCCCGGGCGACCAGAAGCTCGTCGTCGAGCGCGACCTCGGCGAGCACACCTGCCGCGTGCAGGACGGTCCGTGGCCGGCGTTCCCGGCCGACCTCACCTCGATCGCCGTGGCGCTGGCCACCCAGAGCGAAGGCGAGGTCCTCATCCACGAGTGGATGTTCGAGTCGCGCCTGTTCTTCTGCGACAAGCTCATCGCGATGGGGGCCAACATCCTCATCGCCGACGTGCACCGGGCGGTCGTGCACGGGCCGCGGCGGCTGCGCGGCGAGCGCGTCGAGTCGCCCGACATCCGCGCCGGCATGGCCGTGCTGCTGGCCGCGCTGTGCGCCGAGGGCCGCACCGAGATCGGCAACATCCGCCAGATCGACCGCGGCTACGAGCGCATCGACGAGCGCCTGCGCGACCTCGGCGCCCGGATCCGCCGCGTGGCGGCCGAGCCGGTCCCCGCGTAGGCACCCGGGCCGCGCGTCGCGCCGCCCAGCGCCTGTGATGGAGTCCGTGGGGTGATCCACCCGATCCCCAGCGGGACCCGCGACGTCCTGCCGGACGAGATGCGCGAGCTGCGCGCGATCACCGAGGCGCTGCGCGCCGTCTTCGACGACGCCGGCTACGGCGAGGTCTGGACGCCCGCCATCGAGTACGAGGACGTCCTGCGCCGGGGCGAGACGGGGCTGGACCCGGCGTACCGCGTCATGGACGACCACGGGCACGTGATGGCGCTGCGCCCGGACATGACGGTGCCGATCGCCCGCGTCGTCGCGACCCGCTACGCCGACGCCGAGCCGCCGCTGCGCTTCTGCTACTTCGCCCACGCCTACCGCGGCGTGCGCCCGCACCGCGGCCAGATGCGCGAGTTCCTGCAGGCCGGGATCGAGCTCGTCGGCGCCCCGAAGCCCGCGGGCACGATCGAGGCGCTGACGGTGCTCTGCCGCGCGCTGGACGCGGCGGGGCTGCGCGACTTCCGCATCGCCCTCGGCGACGCCGGCCTGCATCCGCGCCTGCTCGAGGCCTCCGGCGTGCCCGCCGGCGCGCGCGAGGCGCTGCTGGCGGCGCTCGCCCGGCGCGATCTGGTCAGCGTGCACGAGCAGCTGCGCGCGCACGGCCTCGACGACGCGCTGCTGCGCGCCGTCGAGCTGCGCGGCGGCCCCGAGGTGCTGGACCTGCTGCCCGGCGAGACCGCGGCGCCGCTGCGGGCCGTCGTCGGCGGCCTGGCCGGGGCGATGCGCGAGCGCATCGTGCTCGACCTCGGCCTCGCGCGCGGGATGGGCTACTACACCGGCGCGGTGTTCGACGTCCTGCACCCCGCGCTCGGCGAGCCGATCGGCGGCGGCGGACGCTACGACGACCTCGTCGGCCGCTTCGGCCGCGACCTGCCCGCCGTGGGCTTCGCGCTGGGCGTCGACCGGCTCCACCTCGCCCTCGCCGGCCAGGAGCGCGCGCGATGAGCGAGCGCCTGACGATCGCCGTCCCCCGCGGCGCCCTGCTGAAGGACAGCCTCGACCTCCTGGACCGCATCGGGGTCGACACCGCGGAGGTCCGGGCCAACGACCGCAAGCTGTGGTTCGCCGGCGCCGGCATCGTGACCATGCGCCCCAGCGACGTCCCGACCTACGTCGAGGCGGGCGCGGCCGACATCGGAATCACCGGCAAGGACGTCCTGACCGAGCAGGCCGAGCGCGTGGTCCACGAGCTGCTGGACCTCGGCTTCGGCCCCTGCCGCATGATCGTGGCGACGGTCGAGGGCGAGGACCCGATGCGCGAGGCGCTGCGGCGCCTGGGCGTCGTGCGGGTCGCGACGAAGTACCACAAGACGGCGGCGGCGTACTTCGAGGAGACCGGCCGCCAGGCGGAGATCGTCGAGGTCAAGGGCTCCGTGGAGCTCGCGCCGCTGACCGGGCTGAGCGAGGCGATCGTCGACCTCACGGCGACCGGCACGACGCTGCGCGAGAACGGGCTGGTGATCCGCGAGGAGCTCTTCGCCTCCACCGCGCGCCTGATCGCCAACCCCGTCGCGCACCGGCTCAAGGCCGGCGCGATCGACGAGCTCGTGCAGCGCATCCGGGGGCTGGATGCGGGTTGAGCGCCTGGGCGGCCCCGGCCCCGCCGCGGTGGCCGGGCAGCTGCGCGCCCTGGCCGGGACGGGGACGTCGGTCGCCGACGACGTGCGCGAGATCGTCCAGGCCGTCCGCGACGGCGGCGACGCGGCGCTGCAGGACTACGTCGAGCGCTTCGATGCCACCGGCGGCGCACCGGTGCGCGTCGACGGCGCCGAGCTGCGGGCCGCCCTGGCCGAGCTCGACGGCGACGTGCGCGCCGGCCTCGACGTGGCCATCGCCAACGTCGGCGCCGTGGCGCGGGCGGGGGTGGGCGAGGACCGCGAGGTCGTCCTGCCGCAGGGCCACACCGTCCGCCTGCGCGAGGTGCCGGTCCGGCGGGCGGCGATCTACGCCCCCGGCGGGCGCAACCCGTACCCGTCCACCGTGGTCATGGGCGCGGTCACCGCGCGCGCCGCGGGCGTCGACGAGGTGGTCGTCTGCGCCCCCGGCGCGCACCCGGTGATGCTCGCCGCCTGCGCGCTGTGCGGCGTCGACGAGGTGCTGCGCATGGGCGGCGCGCACGCCGTGGCGGCGATGGCCTACGGGACCGACACGATCCGCCGCGCCGACGTGATCGCCGGCCCGGGCGGGCTCTGGGTCCAGGAGGCCAAGCGCCAGGTCTCCGGCGACGTCGGGATCGACGGGTTCTTCGGGCCCAGCGACGTGCTCGTCCTCGCCGGCCGCGGCGCCGAGCCCGACCTGATCGCGATCGACCTGCTGGCCCAGGCCGAGCACGGCGCTGGCACCGTCGCGGCGCTCGTGACCGCCGACGCGGCCCTGGGCGACGCGGTGGCCGCCCGCCTGGCCGCCGCGCCCGACGGCGAGGCCGCCGTCGCGGTGGTGGTGACCGGCGGCATCGAGGAGGCGCTGGCCGTCGCCGAGGCCTTCGCCCCCGAGCACCTCGAGCTTGTGGGCGCCGACGCCGAGGCCCTGGCGCCCCACGTGCGCAGCGCCGGCTGCCTCTTCGTGGGCCGCGCCGGGGCGACCGCGTTCGGCGACTACGTCGCGGGCTCCAACCACTCGCTGCCCACCGGCGGCTCCGCGCGCTTCGCCTCCGGGCTGTCGGCCCGGGTCTTCCGGCGGCGCATGAGCGAGGTGCACATCGGCGACGCCGCGACGCAGCTCGCCGCGGCCGGTGCGCCGATCGCGCGCGCCGAGGGGTTCGACGTCCACGCACGCTCGATGCAGGTCCGGTAGGACTCCGGACGGATGAGCCGACGCGCCGAGGTCGACAGGACGACGGGGGAGACCGCCGTGCGGCTCGCCCTGGGCCTCGACGGCAGCGGCGCCGGGGAGCGGACGACCGGAGTCGGCTTCCTGGACCACATGCTCGACCTGCTGGCCCGCCACGGCCGGCTGGACCTCGACGTGCGCGCGACGGGCGACCTCGACACGGGCGCCCACCACACGGTCGAGGACGTCGGCATCGTCCTGGGCCAGGCGCTGGACCGGGCGCTGGGCGACCGGGCCGGGATCTTCCGCTACGGCCACGCCGTCGTGCCCATGGACGAGGCGCGGGCGGCGGCGACGCTGGACATCTCGGGCCGGCCGTTCCTGCACTTCGCCGCCGACCTGCCCCCCGGGATCACCGGCGGCTTCGACCACGAGCTGGCCGAGGAGTTCTTCCGCGCCGTGTCCTCGAGCGCGCGCATGACGCTGCACCTCGAGGTGCAGACGGGCACGAACGCCCACCACATGATCGAGGCGCTGTTCAAGGCCTTCGCCCGCGCGCTGCGCGCCGCAGTCGCGATCGACCCGCAGGAGCATGGCGTCCCGTCCACCAAGGGGACGCTGACGCAGTGACCGGGCCCGCCATCGCGATGGTCGACTACGGCATGGGCAACCGCCGCTCGGTGGAGAAGGCGCTCGTGCGCGCCGGCGCCGACGTCCGGGTGACGGCCGAGCACGACGTCCTGCGGGCCGCCGACGGCGTGTACGTCCCCGGCGTGGGGGCCTTCCCGGCCGCGATGGCCGCGCTGCGCGAGCGGGGGCTCGACACGGTCCTGCGCGAGCTCGCGCAGGACGGCATGCCGGTCATGGGCTCCTGCCTGGGCATGCAGCTGCTCTTCGAGCGCTCCGAGGAGCACGGCGGCGCCGAGGGCCTCGGCCTGCTGCCGGGCACCGTCGTCAAGCTCGACACCGCGGGCCTCAAGCTGCCCCACATCGGCTGGAACCACGTCCGCTGGGTGGCCGACACGCCGCTCGCGACGGGCCTGCCCGATCCGGTGGCGCTCTACCACGTCCATTCGTTCGTGCCGCGGGTGGACGACGACCTCGTGCTCGGGGTCGGCTCCTACGGCACGACGTTCCCGTCCATCGTGGGCCGCGGCCGCGTCTGGGGGGCCCAGTGCCACCCGGAGAAGTCCTCGCACGAGGGCCTGGCGCTGCTGCGCAACTTCGTCGCGCAGTGCGCGGGGGTGCACGCGTGATCCTCTATCCGGCCATCGACATCTCCGAGGGGCAGGCCGTCCGCCTGACCCAGGGGCACTTCGAGGACAAGACCGTCTACCGCGACGACCCGCTGGAGGCCGCCCGCGCGTGGGTCGAGGCCGGCGCGCGCTTCCTGCACATCGTCGACCTCGACGGCGCGAAGACCGGCTCGCCGCAGTCGCTGGCGCACCTCGAGCGCATCACCTCCGAGCTGCGGGTCCCGGTGCAGTACGGCGGCGGGCTGCGCTCGTTCACGGCGGTCCGCGACGCGCTGCGCGCGGGCGCCGAGCGCGTCATCCTCGGCACGGCCGCCTACACCGACGTCGACTTCCTCGACGACGTCCTCGCCGCCTTCCGCGAGCGGGTCGTGGTCTCGGTGGACACCCGCGGGGGCTTCGTCTCGACGTCGGGGTGGCAGGAGACGACCCAGATGCCCGCCGACGCGGTGATCGAGCGCCTGCAGAACCGCGGCGTGCGGTCGTTCGTGTCCACCAACGTCGACATCGACGGGATGCTGGGCGGCATCGACGTCGAGGAGGTCCGGCGCCTGTGCGGCGTCGTGCGCGGCCGGCTCATCTACTCCGGCGGCATCGGGTCGCTCGAGGACCTCCATGCGCTGCGCGACCTGCGCCAGGTCAACCTCAACGGGGTGATCGTGGGCAAGGCGCTGTACGAGGGGCGCTTCACCGTCGCCGAGGGCCAGGCCGCCCTGCTGCCGTCCAAGAAGGGCCGGCCGTACCGCGACGTCGCGGACCCGCGGCGCGACTGATCCCGTGCACCTCAAGCGGGTCATCCCGTGCCTGGACGTCGACGCGGGCCGCGTCGTGAAGGGCACGAACTTCGTCGACCTGCGCGACGCGGGCGACCCGGTCGAGTTGGCCGCCCGCTACGACGCCGAGGGCGCCGACGAGCTCGTCTTCCTCGACATCACCGCGACGCACGAGCGGCGCGACACGATCGTCGATCTCGCCCGGCGGACCGCCGACGACGTCTTCATCCCGTTCACGATCGGCGGCGGCATCCGGGCGGTGGCCGACGCCCAGGCGGTCCTCGACGCGGGCGCCGACAAGGTGGCCGTGAACTCGGCGGCGGTGGCCCGGCCGGAGCTCGTCAGTGAGCTGGGCGAGCGGTTCGGGGCGCAGTGCGTGGTGCTGGCGATCGACGCCAAGCGCGTCGGCGCGCGCTTCGAGGTCTTCGTCGCCGGCGGCCGCACCCCGACGGGCATCGACGCGATCGCCTGGGCCCGCGAGGCGGTGGAGCGCGGGGCGGGGGAGATCCTGCTGACGTCGATGGACCGCGACGGGACCAAGGACGGCTTCGACCTGCCGCTGACCACGGCGGTCAGCGAGGCCGTCGGCGTGCCGGTCATCGCGTCGGGCGGCGCGGGGGAGCCGCAGCACCTCGTCGACGCGCTCGCGGCCGGCGCCGACGCCGCGCTGGCGGCGTCGATCTTCCACTACCGCGAGTTCTCGATCGCCGAGGTCAAGGCGGCGATCGCGGCGGCGGGCATCCCCGTCCGGCGTTAGCGGTCCGTCAGCGGCGCCGCTCGCAGTCGGCCGCGATGCGGTCGCCGCGCGTCACGAGCACCGTGTCGACGCCCGGCCCGCAGCGGATGACGTCGGCGCCGTAGCCGCCGTTGAGGCGGTCGTCGCCCGGCCCGCCGTCGATCACATCGGTGCCCGGGTCGGCCTGGCCGCCCGTCATCACGTCGTCACCCTCGCCGCCGAGGAGCTCGTCGTTCCCCTCGACCCCGAAGACGCCATCGTTGCCGTCGCCGCCGTCGATTCGGTCCTCACCGCCCAGGCCGACGAGTTGATCGGCGCCGAGGCCGCCGCAAATGAGGTCGTCCCCCTTCAG
>DASPKC010000302.1:0-4188 GCA_035628295.1 Baekduia sp. | reverse complement strand
TCACCAGCGAGATGATGCGCACGACGCCGCGGCAGGACACCGGCAACGTGAACTACGTCTACGACATGGTGTCGCGCGGCCTGAGCAAGCTGCTGGCCGACCCGAGCGTCAAGGGCCTGAACGACGCCACCGCCGGCCAGGTGCTGACTGGTAAGGATGGCCAGTGGGACCTGCCGGACGACACCCCGGTGGCCGTGTTCGGCAAGGAGCGCGACCCGAAGACCGGCAAGGTCAAACCGAAGCGCTGGACCTGGGCCGACGTGAAGGCGCGCGTCAACATCAGCCCGACCGAGCTGCGCATCCGCCAGATCGTGTCGAACTCGATCGAGGCCGCGCAGGAGGCCGAGTCCGCCGCCAAGATCGAGGGCGAGATCATGCCGTTCCTCGACGAGCGCATCGACGTGCTCGAGGCCGACCTGGCGGAGCTCAAGGCGTTTGCCAAGCGCAAGGACGTGTCCGCCAAGGACCTCAAGTCCGCGAACTCCGACATCCGCCGCATCAGCGGGTGGCTGGACCGCATCCGCGGCGCCAAGGAGCGCGTGCTGGAGGAGCTGGACCGCCGGGAGATCGAGGGCGACGCGCCGCGCAGCGACGTGCGTGGCATGGTCAGCACGGAGGAGGTGTTCGGCGTGCATGGCCTGGCGCAGGACAACCCGAAGAAGTTCGGTCACCGCGTGGTGGAGGGCGACACCGGCGTACCGCTACGTGGCACGCCGGACCGCGGCCCGGGCGGCGAGCTGGACACTGGCATGCGAGCGGAAGACAAGCAGCACGGCAAGGCGGAGGTCTCGAAGGCGAGGATCACCGACGCCGAGTACTCGGCCGAGCGCGCGAGGAACGCGGCGGTCGCCGCCGAGCGCAAGGGGCGAAACCTCGCCACCCCGTCCAAGGCGGGAGTGTACAAGGGCTCGCTGACCCGTACGGGCCGCGGGCTCGGGGAGCCACACACCGACGCGCTGGACCCGAAGACCGGCAAGGCCGTGCGCCCGCGCCCGCCGCGCTCGGACACGGTGAAGGTAGACGTGGTGCCCGGCGACGTCCGCGAGGCGCGCAAGCGCGAGGCCGCGGAGGCGAAACCAGCGCCGACCGAGGAGCCCGGCCAGGTCCTGTCGATCGAGCTCGAGGGCGACTTCCGGAAGTGGCTCGTCAAGAACCCCGGCGGCGACCCCGTGAAGTTCCTGATCGAGGCAACGCAGTACACCGGCGGCGACCGCAAGCTGAAGGCGCTGGCCGTCAGGGCCGGCAAGGAGCTCCGCCGCCTGCAGGGCCACAAGTTCTCGACTATGAACGTCGGCCGGGACGGCCCGCTCACGAAGGAGGAGGCGGACGCCGTCCGCGCCTACGTCGAGAAGGTCCTCGGGCCGGACGCCAAGGTCCTCTTCAAGAAGATGGAGGCCGCGGGCAGCTTCGCCAAGATGAACGGCGCCGAGGTCCTGAAGGTCGCCGTCGACGCGATGGACCCGATGGGCATCGCCCGCCACGAGGCGGCGCACGCCCTCATCGCGCGCCTGCTGAAGGCGGACAAGAAGGCGGCTCAGACCCTGCTCGCCGCGGCCGGCAGCCCCACCGTGGTGTCGCGCCTGCGCACGCTGCTCAAGGGCCACCCGCGGGCGCTGGCGCAGCTCTCCGACCCCGAGGAGCGCCTGGCGTACATGTACCAGTTCTGGGCCGCGAAGCAGCTGACTGTCGGCCCGAACACCGAGACGCAGTTCGGCAAGGTCCGCGCGTTCTTCCGCAAGGTCGCCGGCTTCTGGTCCGAGGCCGCGAACGACATGATGAACGTCGAGCAGGCCGAGGCAATCTTCAGCCTCTTCGACCGCGGCGACCTGGCGAACCCGAACACGGTGCGCGAGGTCCTGATGGACAAGCTGCCGAAGACGGCGTTCGAGCGCGCCACCGAGCTGGCCGGACCCATATACAAGTTCCTCGACAAGGCCATCTCGACCGCCGACGGCTACGTGCGCTCCATGAACGTCCAGGCTTTCAACGAGGCCATGGACCTGTTCTACTCGCCGACCGGCTCCGAGCGGGCGCCGGGCTACATCCAGACCCGCTACGTCGAGCTGAACAAGCGCCTCAACGTGCTGGACAGGCTGATGGCCGGCGCCTCGAACGAGGAGCAGCGCCTGGCGCTGGAGGCCCTGCAGGTGAACGGCGTGCCGTCGTCCGAGCGGTCGAAGCAGATCGTGGAGGGCGTGCGCGCCCTGCTCAAAGAGACGTTCGACTACATGAGCAAGTCCGGCGTCAAGGCCGTGGTGTGGGACGACCAGCAGGGCGAGTACGTGGAGGAGGAGCTCGGCTTCGTGCCCGACTACTTCCCGCGGTACTTCGACCGCCAGCACATCGCCAACACGCGCGCGGAGTTCGAGGCGGCGCTGGTCAAGGCCAAGAACTCCCCGGATTTCGCCAAGAAGGTCGCCGACAGCATCCTGCGCTCCTCGAAGCAGGCCCCGGACGAGAACGACTTCTCCGCCGGCCTGACCTTCTACGCGCCGAACACGATGGCCCGCAAGCTGCACGTCGACACCGCCGTGCTGGCGCCGTGGCTCGCCAAGGACCTGTACGGCTCCATGGTGTCCTACCTGACCTACGCCACGCGCCGCGCGGAGTACGCGAGGCGCTTCGGCAACCAGGGCCAGCGCATCGAGGCGGCGATCATGGAGGCGAAGCAGCAGGGCGCGTCCTCCGAGCAGATCAAGAACTTCAGCCAGGCCGTGATGGCGCTGGAGGGCTCGCTTGGCCACGACATCAAGCCGGAGCTCAAGCAGGTGATGGGCGGCGTCCTGACGTACCAGAACTTCCGCCTGCTGCCGCTGGCGCTGTTCTCCTCGCTGGTCGACCCGACCGGCATCATCGTGCGCGGCGGCACGGTGGGCGACGCCTTCGGCGCCTTCGTGCGATCCGTCAAGGCCCTCGTCAGGGAGACGAAGGACGACCGCGCGTTCAAGCTGGCCGAGCTGGTGGGCGCGATCTCGACGAACAACGAGGCCCACATGCTGGCCGACGCCTACGGCACCCAGTACATGACCGAGTGGCAGCGCTCGATGAACGCCAAGTTCTTCAAGCTGAACGGGATGGAGCGGTGGAACCGCAGCATGCGGGTGGCCGCGACGGGCGCCGCGGAGAGGTTCATCATCCGCCACGCGACCGAGCCGAACGAGCACTCGGAGCGGTTCCTGCGGGAGCTGGGGATCACGAAGGACGACGTGAAGGTTACGGACGGCGAGCTGGACGTGTCCTCGGACAAGATGCAGAAGGCGATCACCCAGTGGGTGGACGGCGCCGTGCTGCGCCCGAACGCCGCGATCCGCCCGATCTGGATGAGCGACCCGCACTGGATGCTGATCGCCCACCTGAAGCAGTTCACATACAGCTTCCAGAAGACCATCATCTCCCGCGTGGTGCACGAGATGGAGAACGGCAACGTCTCGCCGGCGCTCGCCCTCGTGAGCTACGTCCCGCTGATCATCGGGGCCGACACGCTCCGCGCCCTGCTCACGCCGGGCGGCGGGGACGACGAGGCCCTGGAGCGCCTGGGGCTGGGCGGCATCGTCTGGCGCGGCGTGCAGCGCGCGGGCATCTTCGGGCCGGGGCAGTACGCCCTCGACGCCTACGGGGACCTGGGGCATGGTAAACTGCCGGTCTCCTCGATCCTGGGGCCGACCGCGCAGCAGCTTCTGGACTTCGGCTACGCGGCGGCGAGCCCGCAGGGCGACCTCGGCAAGCAGGCCCTCAAGGCCGTCCCGGGGTACGTCTTCGTACGATGAAAGGGCAGTCTATGAAGTGGTGGGGTGTTTTCGCCGCGGTGTTCGCGCTGGACGTGGTATGGACGATCTACGTGAAGGCCATCTCCGGGGACCAGGCGCTGCTGGCTGCCAGCATCGCCGTGCTTCTGATCGGGCTGAGCGGCCTCGCGCAGATCGGGTACGTGAAGGACCCGCGCCTGCTGCTCCCGGCGTGCCTGGGCGCCTTCGCGGGCACGTACGTCTCGGTAAAAGCCGTACCCATATTTCTAAGCTGATAAAAGCGGCCAGGCTCTGTGTTTCGCTGCTGTGCTTTGGGTTCCTAGCCGTAGTGCTCATCCTGCTAAGTCTGGAGAACTTCTATGGCAAAGCTGACAGAGACGGAGAGGAGAGGGCTGAGGAGTGACGTGTTCGGCCTGCCGGGCGAGCGCAAGTACCCGATGCC
>DASPKC010000301.1:0-8360 GCA_035628295.1 Baekduia sp. | reverse complement strand
CACCGCGGCACCCAGGATCCTGCCCGGCACCTCCACACCCTCGTGGCCACGATCGACGGCGCCACGTCGTCGACGCGCGAGCACTCGCTGAACGTGGCCGCCTACGCCGCCGCCATCGGGGCCGAGCTGGGCCTGACCGAGCACGAGCGCGACCTCCTGCACCGTGCGGGCGTCCTGCACGACGTGGGCAAGGTGTGCGTGGCGCCTGACGTGCTGACCAAGCCGGGTCCGCTCACGCCCCCCGAGCTCGACCGCATCCAGCTGCACGCAGAGATCGGGGCAACCATGGTGGCCTACGCCGGCCTGGAGGCGGAAGCGCTGCTGGTCCGCCACCACCACGAGCGCATGGACGGCCGCGGCTATCCCGACGGCCTGGCGGGCGCTGCCATTCCGTACGGCGCGCGCATCCTGTTCGTGGCCGACGCCTTCGAGGCGATGACGAGCGACCGGCCCTACCGGCACGGGATGCCGGTCGACGTCGCCCTCGACGAGCTCGCGCGCTGCGCCGGCGACCAGTTCGATCCCGAGGTCGTCGACGTGATGCGCCACCTCGTCGCCGGCCGGCGCCTGCACGTGCGCGCGCTGCGCCACGCCGCCTGAGCGTCGATCCGCCGGTCCGCGGCCGGGCGCCACGCGGACGTCGTCCCCGCAACTTCCCAACTTCCGGCGTCCCTGTGCGTTGCCGGACTCGATCGGTTTGGGCGTTTCAGGCACAATGCGCGTGTGGAAGCCGCTGCTTTCGAGCTGCGGCGAGGAGGTCGTCTTCCGCCCGGGGGTGTCCTGCGACGCGCCTTGTCCGACGAGCGCCTCGCCGAGCGGGTGCGCGCCGGGGACGACGCGGCGTTCGAGGTCCTCTACGACCGTCACCACCGGCAGCTGCTCGCGTTCTGCCGCCACATGCTGTCCGATCTGCAGGAGGCCGAGGACGTCCTGCAGCACGTCTTCGTCGCCGCGTACCGCACGATGGGCGCCGACGGCCCCGACCTGCACGTCAAGGCGTGGCTCTACGCCGTCGCGCGCAACCGCTGCCTCAGCGTCCTGCGCGCGCGCCGCGACGCCGTCGAGCTCGACGAGGGCGTGCCGTCGCTGGACGGCCTGCCCGCCCAGGTCCAGCGCCGCGCCGACCTGCAGGACCTCGTGGCAGACCTCCAGCGCCTGCCCGAGGACCAGCGGGCGGCGCTCGTCCTCGCCGAGCTGGGCGCGCTCTCGCACGACGAGGTCGCCGAGGTGCTCGGCGTGAGGCGCGACAAGGTCAAGGCCCTCGTCTTCCAGGCGCGCGAGCACCTGATGCAGCGCCGCGAGGCCCGTCTGGTGCCCTGCCGGGAGATCCAGGAGCAGCTCGCGACGCTGCGCGGCGGCGCGCTGCGCCGCAGCCACCTCAAGCGCCACGTCGACGAGTGCCCGCCCTGCGCGGCGTTCGCCGCCGAGGTCCGCCGGCAGCGCGCGGCCATGGCGGTCCTGCTGCCCGTCGTTCCGGGCGCGACCGTCAAGGCCGGCGTGCTCGGCGCTGCGCTCGGCGGGACCGGCGCCGGCGCGGCGGTCGTGGCCGGCGGTGCGGGCGCCGGCATGCTCGCCGGAGCCGGCGCGGCGCTCGAGGGCGTCGCCGCGAAGGTCCTGCTCACGGCGGCGGTTGTGGGCGGCACCGGCGCCGGCGGCTACGCGGCGGTGGAGGGCCTGCAGCGCGACGACGGGTCGCGGCCCGCGCCCGCCCCGCAGACGCGACAGGACGTGCCCTCGGGCGCCGCGTCCCCGGTCGGCTCGCTCCCAGGCGGCGGGCTGGGTCGCGTGAGCGCTCCGGCGCCGGCCCCGGCGCCCGTCGGGGCACCGGCCGCGCGGCCCGCGAAGACGACGTCGCGCAGCGCGAAGCCGGCCCAGGCGAAGCGCAGGCCGGCGCGCCGCCGCCGCCCGCAGGCCGCGCCGCCGCCCGCGCCGGCCGCGGCGCCCGTCGTCGTGCCCGCCGCCGCGGCGCCGGCGGTCGTGCAGCGCTCCGTGGCGGACGGCAGGGACGACGATCGCGATGAGCGCCGGCGCGGCCGGCGCAACCACGACGACGCCCGCCGCGGCTCGGCGCCCGCGGCGGCGGGTCCTGGCACGGTCGTCGGCCGTGGTGACGACGACGACGACCGCGGGCAGGCGCCCAAGGCCCGCCGGCGCGCGAAGGCCGGTCCCCGGCAGAGCCGCACCCGCGGCCGGGCGCTCCGCCTGCGGCCCGCGCCGGCCCAGCGGCCGGCCGGGGGCGGCGAGGACCGGGACGCGGACGGCGAGCGCCGAGCGGCGCCGGGCGGCGACCCGCGCCCGGCCGCGGAGCCCGCGCCCGCCCGCGACGGCGAGGCCCACGAGACCGGGGACGGCACGCCGCGCCAGGCCGGCGATGACGGCGGCGAGGGCGCTGCCGGCGGCCGCGACGGCGACGGCGACGCGGGCTCGGGCGGGGGCCGCGGCGACCGCGGCCGCGGCTGACGCCGGCCGTTCAGACTTGACGCCCGCGTCACCTTCCGGGAGGGTGGCGCCCATGGCGAAAGAGCCCCGCATCCTCTCCGGCCAGGTCGCAGCCGTCACCGGCGCCGCCCGCGGCATCGGCAAGGCGACCGCCCGCGCCCTCGTGGCCAAGGGCATGAAGGTTGCGATCGGCGACCTGGACGTCGAGCTCGCGCAGCAGACCGCGCAAGAGCTGGGCGGCGGCACGGTCGCCCTGGCGCTCGACGTCTGCGACCGCGAGTCGGTGCGCGCGTTCCTCGACGCGACGGAGGACCAGCTCGGTCCCGTCGACGTCCTGGTCAACAACGCCGGGATCATGCAGGTCGGCCACAACCTGTGGGAGGAGGACGACGCGACGGCGCTGCGGATGATCGACATCAACGTCCACGGCGTCCTGTTCGGCGTCAAGGAGATCGTGCCGCGGATGCTGGCGCGCGGTCGCGGCCACGTCGTCAACGTCGCGAGCACCGCCGGCAAGGGCGGCTTCCCGGGCGGCGCGACCTACTGCGGCACCAAGCATTTCGTCGTGGGCGCGTCCGAGGCGCTGCGGGCCGAGCTGCGCGGCAGCGGCATCGAGGTGTCGTGCGTCATGCCCGTCGTCGTCGACACGGAGCTGGCGTCGGGCCTGCAGCGCACCCGCGGCGTCAAGCAGGTCCAGCCCGAGGACGTCGCGAACGAGATCGTCAGCGCGCTCCAGGAACCGCGCTTCGACGTCTTCGTGCCGCGCTCGGTGGCCCAGATCACGCGCGTCATGAACGTCCTGCCGCGCAACGGCCGCGAGGCGATCAGCCGCGCGCTGAAGGCCGACCGCGTGCTGATGCAGATCGACGAGGGCGCCCGGCAGGCCTACGAGCTGCGCGCCTCGCGCTCCGACCCGGCGCTCGACGCCGCCGAGGCGCCGAAGCAGCTCACGCCGTAGCGGCGATCCAGTCCGCGATCCGGCGGCCGATGCGGTCGCCGGCGTCCTCCTGCAGGAAGTGGCTCGCGCCCTGGACGATCTCCGGCGCGGGCCACCCCGCGCGCTCGGCGAGCTTCTCGCCGACCGCGACGGGGATGATCGGGTCCCCGTCGGCCCACAGCAGCAGGACCTGGACGTCGAGGTCCGGCAGCGCCTCCAGGGTCGCCTGGCCCGTCGCGGCGCCCGGCGCGTCGGGCGTGATGGGCAGCATCAGGGGGAACGCCCGGGCCCCGGCCTTGGACTCCGGGGTGGGGAACGGCGCGTCGTAGCCGGCGATCACCGCGTCGCCGGGGTCGGCGGCGCAGCCGCCGCGGACCAGGAAGCCGACCGGCAGGTCCTCCGTGCGCTCGACGAAGTCGCGGAACTTGTGCCAGGCCTCGGACATCGGCTGGCGGCCGGTGAACAGCCCGGTGTCCATGACCACGAGCCGCGCGACGCGGTCGGGGTGCTGCGTGGCGATGCGCAGGCCGATCGGCCCGCCCCAGTCCTGCACGACGAACGTCGCGTCGCGCAGGTCGAGGCGGTCGACGAGCAGCTCGGTCAGCAGCTCGACGTGGCGGTCGTAGGAGTACCAGGCGAGGTCGGTCGGCTTGTCGGAGCGGCCGAAGCCGGCCATGTCCGGGGCGATGACGCGGTGCCCGGCCTCGAGCAGCGGGGGGATCACCTTGCGGTACAGCAACGACCACGTCGGCTCGCCGTGGAAGAGCACGATCGGCCCGCCGTCGCCCTCGTCTATGCGGGCCAGCCGCAGGCCGCCGACGTCCTCGTAGCGCGGCTCCCAGGGAAAGTCGGGGAGCGCAGCGAAGCGCTCGTCGGGGGTGCGGAACACGGCGTCGTCCATGGCGCACGACCCTATCCGGAGCGGCGGTACCGGTAGCCGAAGCCGCGCACGGTCGGTGACCGCGCCGCTGCGCGTGCACAACCGCACGGCCGGCGCGATGGCGCTCAGCGTCCGCGTCGTGCAGGTCAGCGACGTGCCGGGCGCGTTCGGCGGGCTGCTGTCGCCGCGGCTGCTGCTGGACCTCACGACGACCGATCGGCGCCGGCTGGTCCGGGCCGCGCCGGCGGAGCTCCGCGCGGCACGCGACCTCGGCACCGTCGCGCCCAACGCCACGCGGACGTTCGCGCTGCGGCTCGCGTTCCTCGACGGCGGCCCGCCGCCGTCGCCGACCGGTGGCGACAACGCGCTGCAGGGCGCATCGGCGCGGCTCGTGCTCGAGCTGACCGGCCGGACCTAGAGCGCGCGGCCGAGCGCGACCCCGGCCGCCGCGGCGGCGACGCCGCCCGCCACGCTGACCACCACGAGCAGCAGCCCGCGACCCGGCTCGCCGGCGTCGGCGAACAGCCAGGCCTGGACGGCGAACGTCGAGTACGTCGTGAACCCGCCCAGGAACCCGACGCCCAGCGCGTTGCGCACCTGCTCGGAGCCGCCGCTGACCACGAGCACGCCGAGCGCGAAGGACCCGGCGAGGTTGATCGCCACGGTCGCCCACGGCAGCGCGTCGCCGTGGAACGCCGACGAGAGCCCGTAGCGCGCCAGCACGCCGAGCGCCCCGGCCGCGGCCACGAGGAGGACGGTCATCGGGCGGCGAGGCTACCGGCGTGACGCGCCGCACACCGTCCGCGTGGCGCCTCGCACAGATCGGCCGCGGCGCGGCGGTGACGATGCCGTCCATGCGGGGAGCGCGTGTGATCACGGGGGTGCTGACGGCGGCGGGCGTCGCGGTGGGGGCCGCGGCGCCCGCCCAGGCAGCGGAGGCGCCGGCGTTCCGGCCGGGGGTGGAGTTCCGGCTGACGGGCGTCCTGCCCGACGGCACCGTCCGGGCCGGCACGCAGGTCGACGTCGAGCGCGTCGACACGGCCGGCGGGGCGCCCGTCACCGGCGACCCCGCCCCCGAGGCGCAGTGGTCCTGGGATGTCGCCAACGACGACTACATCGTGCGTCGCGCCTACGAGGGCCCGATCACTGTCACCGGCGAGCGCCTGACGCTCGACCTCGCGTGGCGCAACGACGCGGGGCGCGTCTCGCGCCAGCTCACCGCCATCGTGCGCCGCGCGCCCCAGCTGCTGCGCCACCAGGCGCTCGGCGCTGCCGAGGTGGGGCGCGAGCTCGTCCTGGGCCACACCGGGCGCTTCGGCTTCGGCCCGCCGCCGCAGGGCCCGGTCGTGGGCCTGGGCGTGCGCGGCGTCCCGGCGCCGGCGAGCACGATCCAGTGGCAGCGCTGCTCCGCCGACGCGTGCGCCGACATCGCGGGCGCCACCGGTGAGCGGTACGTCGTGCAGGCCGCCGACCAGGGCGCGACGCTGCGGCCGGTCGTGCGCGCGGTCAACGACGAGGGCGCCGCCGAGGACGTCGGGGCAGCCAGCGCGGTTGTCCAGGCGCCGCCCGCCCAGCCCCAGCCCCAGCCGCGCGTCGTCGTCGAGGGCCCCGGCTTCGAGCCCAGGCCGCCCGCGCCGCCGGCCGCCAGGCCCGCCGCGCCGCCGGCCGGCGTGCGCAGCGCCGACGGCGCCGTGCGCTGCCTCGTGCGCGGCACGACGCTGCGCTGTGCCGTCCGCGCGACCGGCCGGATCCTCCGGCTGGGGCCCGCGACGGCCCGTCTGGTGCGGGGCCGCCTCGGCGGGCCGCCGCTGCCGGTGCTGGCGCCGGGCCGGACGCTGACGCTCGGCGCGCTGCGCTGCGCGGCCAAGAGCGCCCGCACGATCGTGTGCCGCTCGCCGCGCCACCGGGTGATCCTGGCGTCCGGGCGGCTCGAGCTGCGCAGTTCGGCGACAAGCCGCGGCCGGTGACCGGGGGGTAGCGTGTCGGGGCATGGCCGCCCCGACCGAGACCTCCATCGACCAGCTGAGCGTCGACACGATCCGGACGCTGTCCATGGACGCGGTCCAGGCGGCCAACAGCGGCCACCCGGGCATGCCGATGGCGATGGCCCCGGCCGCCTACGTCCTGTACGCCAAGGTCATGCAGCACGACCCGGCCGACCCGGACTGGCCCGACCGCGACCGGTTCGTCCTGAGCGCCGGCCACGGGTCGATGCTGCTCTACAGCGTGCTGCACCTCTCGGGCTACGACCTGCCGCTGGACGAGCTCAAGCGCTTCCGGCAGTGGGGCTCGCTGACCCCCGGCCACCCCGAGCGCGACCGGACGCACGTCACGCCGGGCGTCGAGGTCACCACCGGCCCGCTGGGGCAGGGCTTCGCCAACGGCGTGGGCATGGCGATGGCCGAGAGGTTCCTGCGTGAGCGCTACGGCGAGGAGGTCATGAGCCACTTCACGTACGCCATCTGCTCCGACGGCGACCTCATGGAGGGCATCGCGTCCGAGGCGGCGTCGCTGGCCGGGCACCTGGGCCTGGGCCGCCTCGTCTACCTCTACGACGACAACGACATCTCGCTGGACGGCCCCACGTCGCTGTCGTTCTCCTCCGAGGACGTCACGAAGCGCTTCGAGGCCTACGGCTGGCACGTCCTCGAGGTCCACGACGCGAACGACCTCGTGGCGCTGCAGGCGGCCGTCGAGGAGGGCAAGAAGGTCACCGACCGCCCGACGCTCATCCGCGTCAAGTCGATCATCGGCTATCCCGCGCCCACCAAGCAGGGCACGTCGAAGGCACACGGCGCGCCGCTGGGCGAGGACGAGGTCCGCGCCGCGAAGGAGGCCCTCGGATGGGACCCCGACGCGCAGTTCCTGGTCCCCGACGGCGTGTACGAGGCGTTCGCGCCCGAGCGCGGCGCGCAGGCCCACGCGGCATGGCGCGAGCGTCTCGAGACCTGGAAGGCGCAGGCCGGCGACCTCGCCCAGGAGTGGGACCTGGCGTGGGAGGGCGGGTCGTACGGCGGGCGGCCGCTGCCGGGCGTGCGCGACGCGCTCACCGGCGTGGACTGGGCCAAGGACAAGCTGGCCACGCGCGGTGCGGGGGGCAAGGCGATGGCGGCGTTCGCGCCCTACGTCCCGACGATGGTGGGCGGCGCCGCCGACCTCAGCGAGTCGACCAAGACCGAGTTCCCCGGCGAGGACGCCTACACCGCCGAGAAGGCCGGGCGCAACGTCTTCTTCGGCGTCCGCGAGCACGGCATGGGCGGCGCGGTCAACGGCATGGCCGCGCACGGCGGCATCGTGCGCCCCTACGGCTCGACCTTCCTGCAGTTCGCCGACTACATGCGCGGCGCCATCCGCCTGAGCGCGCTGATCGGCCTGCGCACGGCATGGGTCTTCACCCACGACTCCGTGGCGCTCGGCGAGGACGGCCCGACCCACCAGCCCGTCGAGCACCTCGCCGCGCTGCGCGCGATCCCCGGGCTCGTCGTCCTGCGCCCGGCCGACGCCAACGAGACGGCGGCCGCCTGGCGCGCGGTCCTGGAGGACCTCCAGGGCCCGGCCGCCTTCGCACTCTCGCGCCAGGACCTGCCGGTGCTCGCCGACGCCGATCCCGACGGCGTGGCGCGCGGCGCCTACGTGCTGCGCGCCGCCGAGGGCGACGAGCAGGCGGCCATCGTGGGCACGGGCGCCGAGGTCCACACCGCGCTGGCCGCCGCCGAGCAGCTCGCGGCCGACGGGATCGCCGTGCGCGTCGTCTCCATGCCGTCGTGGGAGCTCTTCGCCGCCCAGGACGACGACTACCGCGACGCGGTGCTGCCGCCCACGCTGCCGAGCGTCTCCGTCGAGGCCGGCATCGCCATGGGCTGGTCGCAGTGGGTGGACCACAGCGTGTCGATCGAGCGCTTCGGCGCGAGCGCCCCGGGCACCGAGGTGCTCGAGCGGCTCGGCATCACCGCGGACGCGACGGCCCAGGCGGTCAAGGACCTGCTGGGCGCCTGAGCACCGGCGCCACCAGCTCGCGCGCGGCGCGCGCCACCGTCACGTGGATCGTGTCCAGCTCGCGCTCCCAGGCGATGAGCCCGAGCGCCTGGATGCGGTCGAGCCAGA
>DASPKC010000300.1:0-33068 GCA_035628295.1 Baekduia sp. | reverse complement strand
TCAGGCGGATCGCGTCGGCGGCGGCGCGCAGGTCGCCGGAGACGAGCGTGAGGTCCGAGGCCTCGATCGCCACGTCGGTGCCGGTGCCGATGGCCAGGCCGAGGTCGGCCTGGGCGAGCGCGGGCGCGTCGTTGACCCCGTCGCCGACCATGGCCACCACGCGGCCGTCGCGCTGCAGGCGCCGCACGACGTCGGCCTTGTCGGCCGGCAGGACCTCGGCGATGACCTCGTCGATGCCCACCTCGGCTGCCACGACCTCGGCCGTCGTGCGGTTGTCCCCGGTCAACAGCACGGGCCGCAGCCCGAGCTCGCGCAGGTGCGCGATCGCCTCCGCCGACGTCTCCTTCGGGGCGTCGGCGACCACGAACACCGCCCGCGGCGCGCCGTCCCAGGCCGCCGCGATGGCGGTCTGGCCGCGGCGCTCGGCGGCCTCCATGGCCGCCCCGAGGTCCGGCGTGAGGTGCACGGCCCAGTCCTCGAGCAGCGCCCGCCGGCCCGCGACCACGCCATGGCCGTCGACGACGCCCTCGACCCCGAGTCCCTCGCGATTGGCGAAGCCCTCGGGTGCCGGCAGCATCCCGACCGCCTCGCCCGCCGCGCGGGCGATGGCCTGGGCGATCGGGTGCTCGGACGCGTCCTCGAGCCCTCCGACCAGCCGCAGCGCCTCGTCGCGGTCGACGCCCTCGGCGAGGACGAGGTCGACCAGCGTCATGCGCCCCGTCGTGATCGTGCCGGTCTTGTCGAGCACGATCGTGTCGACGCGCCGGGTGGACTCCAGGATCTCCGGGCCCTTGATCAGCAGCCCGAGCTGCGCCCCGCGACCCGTCCCCACCAGCAGGGCGGTCGGCGTGGCGAGGCCCAGCGCGCACGGGCAGGCGATGATCAGCACGGCCACGGCCGCGGTGAACGCGAACGCCGCGCTCTCGCCGGCGCCCAGCCAGAAGCCGAGCGTCGCGGCGGCGACGACGAGCACGACGGGGACGAAGATGCCCGAGATGCGGTCGGCGAGCCGCTGCACCGGCGCCTTGCCGCTCTGGGCCTCGGTCACCAGGCGGGCGATCTGGCTCAGGGCCGTGTCGGCGCCGACCTTCGTCGCGCGGACGACCAGCCGCCCGCCGACGTTGACCGTGGCGCCCACGACCTCGTCGCCCGGCGCCTTCTCGACCGGGACCGACTCGCCGGTCAGCAGCGACTGGTCGACGGCCGACGCGCCTTCCTCGACGATGCCATCGGTGGCCACCTTCTCGCCGGGGCGCACGACGAAGCGCATGCCCGACTGGAGATCCTCGATCGGGATGCGGCGCTCGGCCCCGTCGTCACCGAGGACCGCGACGTCCTTGGCGCCGAGGGCCAGCAGGGCCTCGAGCGCGGCGCCGGCGCGGCGCTTGGCGCGCGCCTCGAAGAAGCGGCCGGCCAGGATGAACGTCGTGACCACTGAGGCCACCTCGAAGTAGACGTGGTCCATCGAGGCGCTGCGGTCGGGCACCAGGTCGAAGCTCATCGTCATGCCGGTCATCCCGGCGTCGCCGATGTACAGCCCGAGCACCGACCACGCGTACGCCGCGAGCGTGCCGACGCTGATCAGCGTGTCCATCGTCGCCGTGCCGTGGCGCAGGTTGAGCCAGGCGGCGCGGTGGAACGGCCAGCCGGCCCACAGCACGACGGGGGTGGCGAGCGTCCAGACCAGCCACTGCCAGTCGTCGAACTGCAGCGCCGGGATCATCGACAGCAGCAGGATCGGCAGCGACAGGACCGCCGAGGCGAGCAGCCGGTCACGCAGCGGCCGCGTCGGGTCGGCCTCGGCGGCCGCCGGCTCGGCCCCCGGGGCGGCCGGCAGCACCGCGTCGTAGCCGGCGGACCGCACGGTGTCGACGAGCTGCTCGGGCGTGATCGCCTTCGCGTCGAACGTCACCGCCGCCTTCTCGGTGGCGTAGTTCACGCTCGCGTGGACACCCTCGAGCTTGTTGAGCTTGCGCTCGATGCGGTTGGCGCAGGACGCGCAGGTCATGCCGGTGATCGGCAGCTCGACCTGCTGCTCGTGGGTGGCGGTCACGAGGTCACCTCCTGGGTGAACGCGGCGGTGTGGACGCGGCCGTCGAGCTGGAACTGGACCCAGACGCGGTAGGCGCCAGGGGAGGGCAGCTCGGTGTCGAAGGCGAGCTGGTCGCCGTCGGGGTGGGTGTGCAGGAACGCGAGGTCGGCGGCGCGCAGCGTCACCAGGTGGCCCTTGGCCCCCAGGTAGGGCTCGAGCTCGTCGTTGACGACGCGCCCGTCGCGCAGGACGTCGAAGCCCAGGCGCGAGCCGCGGCGGCGCAGGACGACCTCGAGGTCGCCGGCGCGGGCCGTCGTCGCGGCCGCCGGCAGCGGCTGCGGCGCGTAGTCGCCCGCCACGTGGAGGTCGGTGCCGAGCGTGTGCTTGTCGCCGTCGATCGTGAAGTCGGCGAAGACGCGGTGCACGCCGGCGGTGCCGAGGTCGGCCCTGGTCTCCCACGCGCCGTCGGGCGTCTGCTCGGGGTGCAGGTGCTGGAAGCCGCGCAGGTCACGGCGCACGACGATCAGGTGCATGCGCTTGTCGTGCGCGACATCGAAGTCGCGGACGGGGCGGCCGTCGTCGCCGACGATCCGGAAGCGGATCGGGGCGGCGGCGTCCGGGCGTGCCCGGCGGGGCTGGTCGAGGACGAGGCGCAGGCCGTCCTGCTCGGCGGCGAGGCCGGGCAGCGCGGCGGAGGCCTTCTCGCTCCCGGCGTGGGCGCCGTCGGCCTCCTGCTCCTCGTCGCCGTGGGCGCCGTCGGCCGGCTCCTCGGCGTGGGCGGCGGGCTGGTCGTCGTCGGCCCCCGAGGGGTCGACGGCGCCGCCCAGGAGGGCGGCGCCGCCGAACACCGCGGCGAGCAGCACGGCGAACAGCGCGAGCCGTGCCGCGACGCCCATCAGGCCACGACCTCGTAGCCGGCCTCGTCGACGGCCGCCCGGACGGCGTCGTCGTCGATCGCAGCGCCGCGCACGGTGACGCGCCCGGAGGCCAGGTCCACGTCCACGGCCTCGACCCCGGCGACCTCGGAGACCTCTTCGGTCACCGACGCGACGCAGTGCTGGCAGGTCATGCCCTGGACGGTGTAGGTGCGCTCGGTCTCGTTGCTCATCGTCTGCTCCTTGGTACGGGGCGGGGGTATACCGACGTCCAGGAGCCTAGGGTACCCCCTGGGGGTTCATCTGTGTGAGGCGTCACGGTCTAGGATGGCCGGGGTCCGCATGGAGCACACCTTCCTCTTCGCCGATCTCGCCGGCTTCACCGCGATGACCGAGGCGCACGGCGACGACGAGGCCGCGGACGTCGCCGAGGCGTTCGTCGACGGCGTGCGCGAGTTGCTGCCCGCGCACGAGGCGCGCGAGGTCAAGACGATGGGCGACGCCGTCATGGTGCACGTCGCCGATCCCGGGCTCGCGCTGTGCCTCGCGGAATGCGCCGTGGGCGACCTGGGGCGCCGGCACGGCGCCCTCGGCGTGCGCGTCGGCATGCACACCGGGCCCGCCGTCCAGCGCCGCGGCGACTGGTTCGGGGCCACCGTCAACATCGCCGCGCGGGTGGCTGCGCTGGCCGACGCCGACGAGGTGCTGCTCACCGAGGCGACACTGCGCGCGGCGGCGCCCGATCCGGCCGACCACGAGATCCGCCCGCTGGGCGCCCGCGCGCTGCGCAACGTCAGCCGGCCGGTGGACCTGCACGTGCTCCGCGTGCCGGCGCGCCACGAGGCGGGGCTCGTCGTCGACCCGGTGTGCCGGATGGCGGTCGCGCCGGCCGCCGCGGCCGCCTCGCGCGAGCACGAGGGCGTGCAGCTGTGCTTCTGCTCGGTGCACTGCGCCGAGACGTTCGACGCCGAGCCGCAGGTCTACGCGCACCGGCAGGCCGTGCGCGCGTAGCGGGGTTGTACCCCCCGCCCGTATTGCTAGGCTGGCGTCATGGCGCCGAACACGACCACGCCCCGGGGCTACAGCGCGACCAAGGACCAGCTGCTCAACCGGCTGCGCCGCGTCGAGGGGCAGGTGCGCGGCATCCAGGGCATGGTCGAGGAGGACCGGTACTGCATCGACGTCCTCACCCAGATCAGCGCAGTGCAGGCCGCCCTCGACAAGGTCGCGCTGGGCCTCCTGGACGAGCACGCGCGACACTGCGTCGTGGGCGGCCCGGACGAGCTCAAGGCCGACCGCACCGACGAGCTCCTGGCGTCGGTCGCGCGGCTCATGCGCCGCGGCTGAGCCCGTCCTCAGCTCGCCGCGGGCCTGTGGCGCTCGGCGTGCGCGCCCACCTCGGCCGCCGGCATCGGCCGGCCGGTGTGATGGCCCTGGGCGAAGTCGACGCCCCAGTCGGCCAGCAGGGCGTAGGTCTCCGCGTCGGTGACCCACTCGGCGATCGTCTGCTTGCCCAGGCCGCGGGCCACGCCGACGATCGACTCGATGACGAGCTCGTCGGTGCGGTTGCGCGGGCTGCGCACGAAGTCGCCGTCGATCTTCAGGTAGTCGGCCGGCAGATGCTTGAGGTAGACGAACGAGCCGAAGCCCGCGCCGAAGTCGTCCAGCGCGAACCGGCAGCCCAGCCGCGTCAGGGCGTTGGCGAACCGGCGGGCGTCGTCCAGGTTCTGGATCGCAGCCGTCTCGGTGACCTCGAGGATGAGGCGCGACGGATCGACCCCGGTCTCGGCGAGCCGGCGCTCGATCATCCCGGGCAGCTCGAAGTCCCCGACCGACCCGCCCGACACGTTGACCGCGAACGACACGTCGCGGCCGGCCGCCCCGTGGCGGCCGAGCATGGTGATCGCCTGGTCGATGACCCAGCGGTCGATCGCGTGGATGAGGCCGAGGCGCTCGGCGACCGGGAGGAAGGCGCCGGGCGGGATCTCCTCGCCGGCTGGGCCGCGCATCCGCAGCAGCAGCTCGTAGCGCGAGCACGCGCCGGTCCGCACGTCGAAGATCGGCTGCGCGCGCAGCACGAAGGCGTCGGTGTCCAGGGCGCGGCGGATGCGCTGCTCCCAGGTCGCCGGCGCGCCACCCGCCGCCCGCGCCACCTGCGACGCCACCGCGATGCGGTCGCGCCCCGCGTCCTTGGCCGCGTACATCGCGCGGTCGGCGGCCTCCAGCAGCTCGTCGTCGCGGCCGGCGCCTCCGCCGGAGACCGCGATGCCGATGCTGCCCGTCACGCGCATGATCCCGCCGCCGAGGACGACGGTGTGGTGGCGCAGCTCCTCCAGCAGCTCCGCGGCGACGCGCTGGGCCTCCGGCTCGCCGGCGCGCGGCAGCAGCACCGCGAACTCGTCGCCGCCCAGGCGCGCCAGGACGTCGGTGTCGCGCACGCGGGAGCCCAGCAGCCGGGCGACGCTGCGCAGCAGCTCGTCGCCGGCGAGGTGCCCGTGCGAGTCGTTGACGTACTTGAGGCCGTCGAGGTCGAGCAGCAGGACGGCGCACGTCGTCTCGTAGCGGCTGGCCTGCTTGGCCTGGATGGCGAGCTCCTCGGCGAAGCGCCGCCGGTTGAACAGATCGGTGAGCGGGTCGCGCTCGGCGAGGCGCTGCAGCTGCTGCTCGAAGCGCTTGCGCTCCGTGATGTCCCGCGCGATGGAGGAGACGCCGACGATCGCGTCGCCCTGGCGCATGGGCGACAGGGTCAGCGAGATGTCGAGCAGGCGCCCGTCCTTGCGCAGCCGCTGGGTCTCGAAGTGGTCCAGGCGCTCCCCGGCGAAGATGCGCTGGAGCGCCTCGTGCTCCTCGCGCCGGCGCGCCGGAGGGACGAGCAGCTCGGCCGGCGCTCCGATGATGTCCCCGGCCGCCCAGCCGTACAGGCGCTCGGCGCCCGGGTTCCAGCTCGTGATGCGGCCCTCGGCGTCGCGGCCGACGATCGCGTCGTCCGAGGAGTCGATGATCGACGCCAGCAGCTCGCGCGCCTCGCGCGCCCGCTCGCGGTCGGTGACGTCCTCGCACACGCCGACCATGCGCAGCGGGGTGCCGTCCTCGGCGCAGATCATCTCCCCCTGCGTGTGCATGAGGAAGACGGTGCCGTCCGGGCGCACGACGCGCTTGACGTCCTCGAAGGGCTGGTGGTCGGCGAAGCACTTGCGGTTGCGGGCGTCGACGGCCTCGCGGTCCTCCGGGTGCACGCAGGCGAGGAAGTGCTCGTAGGAGAGCTCGACCGAGCCCTTCGGGATGCCGTAGATCCGCCACAGCTCGTCCGACCAGGTGACCTCGCCCGCGGTGATGTCCCACTCCCACGACCCGATGCGCGCGAGCTGCTCGGCCTCGGCCAGCCTCCGGCGGCTGCGTTCGAGCTCCTGCTCGACGACGAACAGGCGTTGCTCGACTCCTACGGTGGCAGCCACCTGCCGCAGTCTGCAGCGTTGTGGCCGATCTCACACTCGGACATCCGTCTGGTCCACGGGGCATCCGGTCAGAGGTCGACGACGCGCAGGGCGGGCAGGCGGCGCCGCAGCGCCTGGGCGACGACGCTGCGGTGGCACTGGGCCGGGTCGGCCTCGAGGCACAGCAGCGCGGTGCGCGGCCCGGCGCGCAGCTCCTCGGCGAGCGCGTCGAGGTCCGGGGCGGCCGTGCGCTCCACGTGCTCGGCGAAGGCGGCGGCCGCCTCGGCGACGCGGCCGCCCTTGTACAGGACGCGCAGGTCGGCGGGCGTGCCGAGCGCGCGCCGGTGCTCGTAGGCGATCCGGTGGTCGGCGAGCAGCTCGCCCAGCCGCGTCTTGGACATGCCGGGCCGGCGCGACTGCGGCCGGAAGCGCACGTCGATGACGCGCTCGACGCCGGCGACCTCGAGCTCGGCCACGAGCGCGCCCGGCAGCAGCCGCTCGTAGCCGATGGTCCAGAGGCGCGGCGCGCTCACGCGTCGAGGCGCGCGCGCACCGCGGCGCCCAGCCGCGCGAGCGTCTGCCCGGCCTCGCCGGCGAGCAGCGCGGCGCTGAGCTGGGCGTCGTGCCAGAGGCCGTGGAGGTCCTCGTGGTCGACCGCGACGCCGGCGGCCCGCGCCTTCGCGGCGAGCTCCTGGCCGTCGCCGCGGATCAGGTCGTCGGCGCCGGTCTGGATGACCATCGGCGGCAGGCCGGCCATGTCGGCGTGCAGCGGCGACACCAGCGGGTCGGCCGCGTCGGCGCCGCCGGCGAGGTAGGCGGCCGAGAACCGGCGCAGCAGGCCCTCGCTCAGCAGCGGCTCGCGCGGCGCGGGCGGCCGCGTCGCGGCGCGGGCGGGGGAGACGTCGAGCCACGGGCAGATCAGGCCGAGCGCGCCCGGCAGCGGCTCGCCGGCGTCGCGCAGCGCCACGGCGAGCGCGAGCGCGAGCCCGGCGCCGGCCGAGTCGCCCGCCACGGCGATGCGGTGCGGCGCCACGCCCTGCTCGCGCGTGAGCGCGTGCCAGACCGCTCGGGCGTCGTCGAGCGCCGCGGGGAAGGGATGCTCCGGCGCGAGCCGGTAGCCCGCGACGACGGCACGGCTGCCCATCGCCTGGGCCAGCCGCGCGGCCATGCCCCGCACCGTGCGCGGCGAGCCGACGACGTAGCCGCCGCCGTTGAAGTACAGCAGCAGCGGGTCCTCCGAGCTGCCGGGCGGGCGCACCTCGTCGCACGGCACGCCGCCGAGCGTGGTGGCGCGGACCTGCGTCCCGCGCGGCGGCGGCGGGAGCATCGTGCCGAGCTGGACGCGCCGGCGGCTGGTGTCCCAGTCGACGCGCGGGGAGAAGGCCCAGCGGCCGAACAGCCGCATCCCGGGCCGCAGGGCGGCGGGCGGGAGGCCCGCCATCAGCGGCCGCCCTCGACGAACCCCTTGAGCTTGCCGGGCATCGACTCGATCAGCGAGCCCTTCAGGAGCCCGACCACCGGGCCGCGGATCACCATGCCGAGCATCCGCCCCAGGTCGATGGTCATCTCGTACGTCGCGCGGGTCCGGCCGTCGCCGAGGTCCTCGAAGGTCCAGGAGCCGTCGACGTCCTTGAGGTCGCCGTCGAGCTGCTTCCAGCGCAGGCCGCGCGGGGCGTCGTAGGAGAAGCGCAGATCGGAGCGCAGCTCGCGCACCTTCGCGTCGGTGTGGGTGCGCACCAGCGTCTGGTCGTCGCCGTCGCGCTCGAGCACCTCCACCCGCTTGATGTCCGGCTGCCAGCGCGGCGAGCCCTCCACGTCGGCGGCGACCGCGTACACCTCCTCGATCGGGGCGTCGATCTCCGTGCTCGCGGATCCGTTGATGGCCATGGCGCGACCCTACCCGGGCCGAACGCGGCCGGCGCACCGTTCGGTCTGGCCCCTTGGTGCGTGGTGTTATCACGAGCGCACAAGAAGCCGCGTGTCAGCGCACGGTCCGGGCACAAGAGTTCGTCACGGGAGGTGGGCAGCCTTCAGCGAGATGACGAAGACCGAGCGTTACGCGAATCTCGCCGGCGTCGTGGTGCCCTTTGCGGGCGTCCTCGCCGCCGTGCTGCTGCTGTGGAACTCGTGGGTGGATGCGACCGACCTGGCGATCCTGGCGGTGATGTACCTGCTCACCGCCACGGGCGTGACGGTCGGCTTCCACCGGATGCTCACCCACCGCTCCTTCCGCACGCACCCGTGGGTCGAGCGGACGTTCGCCGTCCTCGGCTCGCTGAGCGTCCAGGGCTCCGTGCTGGACTGGGTCGCCGACCACCGCAAGCACCACGCCCACACCGACGAGGAGGGTGATCCGCACTCCCCGCACGTCGGCCACGGCAGCGGGCTGAAGGGCCTCTGGCACGCCCACACCGGCTGGCTCCTGGAGACCCAGGGGCAGGCCAACTGGAAGCAGTACGCCAAGGACCTCTACGAGGACCCGGCGATGCGCACGATCGGCAAGCGCTTCCCGCTGTTCGTCCTGCTCTCGCTGCTGATCCCGACGCTCCTCGGCTTCGCGCTGCACGGCTGGACCGCCGAGGGCGCCCTGCGCGGGTACGTCTGGGGCGGCCTGGTGCGCATCTTCCTCGTGCACCACGTCACCTGGTCGATCAACTCCGTCTGCCACTTCTTCGGCTCGCGCCGCTTCGATGTCGAGGACAAGTCCACGAACGTGGCGTGGCTGGCGCTCCCGTCGCTCGGCGAGGCCTGGCACCACAACCACCACGCGTTCCCGCGCTCGGCCGAGCACGGCCTCACGCGCACCGAGCGCCTCATGGACCCGTCGGCCTGGATCATCCGGGCGATGGAGCGCGCCGGGCTGGCCTGGGACGTCGTGCGCATCGCGCCCGAGCGCGTCGAGGCCAAGCTCGCACCGGGCGACCGCGAGCGCGTCGCCGCCTGAAGCACGAACGTCCGCGTTCACGTACGCTCGGGTACGTGAACGCCGGACGGGTCGTGGGCGCGGCGCTGGCCGCCCTGTCGCTGGTCGCCAGCCCGAGCGCGGGCGCCGCGCTGCCGTCGGTGGGCTCGGGCGCGCGCCCGGGCCCGGACGCGCTCTACGCGCCGGCGCCGGCCGCCCCGCAGCTCGAGAACGCGGCGCCCTGGGCCGCGCCGCCGATCCTGGTCTCCGGCGCCGCCGCCTACCGGCAGGGCGAGTTCCTCTACCAGGACTTCCTGCACGACGACCGCGGCGCCCGGGGGATCCCCGACCCCGGCGACCCGCACGGCCCCGGCGACTTCCTGTTCTCGCCCAAGGCCGGGACGCTGACGTACCCGGCGGGTGCGGCGTTCGCCCACAACGCGGCGGACCTCGTCGAGCTGCGCGTCAAGCCGCTGGCCGGCGCGACCGCCTTCCGGGTGACGCTCAACACCCTCATCGATCCCGAGCGCACCGCGTTCACCATCGCCATCGGCGGCGACGAGGAAACGCTGCGCGACTGGCCGCACGGGGCCGGGGTGCGCTCTCCCGCGCGGCTGTTCCTGACGGTCCACGGCCAGGCCGCCGAGCTGCGCGACGCCGCGTCCGGGGCGCCGCTCGGGCCGGCGCCGTCGGCGAGCGTCGACCTGCGCCGCCGCCAGATCGACGTCCGCGTGCCGCACGCCGCCTGGAACCCCGGCCGGGAGGTCGTGCGCCTCGCGGCCGGCACCGGCCTGTGGGATCCCGCGGCCGGGCGCTACCTGCAGCCCGGCACCTTCGCGACGTCCGAGCGCCCCGGCGGAGCGGCGCCGTCGGGCGCCGCGCTGGTCAACGTCGCCTTCCGCTTCGACGAGCCCCAGCCCGACGTGACGCAGTTCGGCGCGGGCGTGACGATCGGCGACGCCGCGGTGGGCGGGATGGTGGACGCCGCCTGGTGGCGCGAGCGCGCGCAGGCCGACACGCTGCTGGTCGGGGACGTCACGCGCTTCCACGCAGACGTCGACTTCGGCCGCCTGCAGGACCGCGCCGGCGACGAGTCGCGCGTCCCGCGGACCGGGTCGATCAACCGCATCCTGGCCAGCCGTCACAGCTCCGGCCAGGGCGTGGACCACCGCGAGGTCTGCTTCGACCTGGCCAGCGCCTCCGCCGCCGGGCCGCGCTGCAAGGGCCGGCTCGTGGGCCAGCTGCAGCCCTACGCGCTCTACGTGCCCGACCGCCCGGCCCCCGCCGCGGGTTGGGGGATGACGCTGCTGCTGCACTCGCTGTCGGCCAACCACAACCAGTACGCGACCTCGCGCAACCAGTCGCAGCTCGGCGAGCGCGGCGCGGGCTCGCTCGTCGCCACCCCGGCGGGGCGCGGCCCGGACGGGTTCTACGCCGGCATCGCCGAGGCCGACACGTTCGAGGTCTGGGCCGACGTCGCCCGCCACTACCCGCTCGACCCGTCCTGGGCGTCGGTCAGCGGCTACTCGATGGGCGGCTTCGGCACCTTCCGCCTGCTCGCCCGGTGGCCCGACCTCTTCGCACGCGGGATGTCGACGGTCGGGGTACCCGGCAGCGTCGCCGACCAGCTGGCCTCGCTGCGCAACACGCCGCTGATGAGCTGGGCGGCCGCCGCCGACGAGCTCGTCAACCTCGCCGACACCGAGGAGTCGGTGCGCCTGCTGACCGAGGCGGGCGTGCGCTTCCGCCACGACCTGTTCCCCGCCGCCGATCACCTGACCCTCGCGACCGCCGACGAGTACGGCCCGGCCGCCGAGTTCCTGGGCGAGCACCGCGTCGATCGCGACCCGGCGCACGTGACCTACGTCGTCGACCCGTCCGAGGACTCCGCCGCGGCGCAGGCGGTGGCCGACCACGCCTACTGGCTGAGCGCCCTGCGCGTGCGCGGCGACGGGCGCGGGACGATCGACGCGCGCTCGGAGGCCTTCGGGACGGCCGACGCGCCCGTGCTGGAGGTCGAGCGCTCCGCCGGCGCCGTGCAGGGCGGCGCGCGCGGGCCGCAGCCCTACGTGCGGCGCGAGCGCCGCTGGGGCGATGCGCCCGCGGCGCCCAGGGCCGACCGGCTCGTCGTCCGGACCACGGGCATCGCGGCCGCCACCGTGGACGCGCGCCGGGCGCGGCTGAGCTGCGCGCCGACGCTCGACGTCCGCGCCGATGGGCCGCTCGATCTGCGGATCGCCTGCCCGCCGGTCACGCGACCGCGGCGCTGCGCCCCGGTGCTGCGCCTGGCCGTCCCGCGCGTGCGCGGCCGGCGGGTCGTCGCGGTGCGGATCACGCGCAACCGCCGGGTGGTGCGCCAGGTCCGCGGACGCGACCTGCGGCGGGTGTCGGTGCGCCGGTCGTCGCGCCGGGCGTTCTCGCTGCGCCTGCGCGTCACCACCAACCGCGCCGGCGGCCGTGCGCGCATCGTGACGGTCGTGCGCCGCTACCGGGCCTGCGGGGCCTAGTCGCGGCGCTCGAGCAGCCGCGACAGCACCACCTGCGACCGGGTCCGCACGACCGACCCGTCGCGCTGCAGGTCGCGCAGCAGGCGCTCGAGGTCCTGCGGGTCGCGCGTGCGCACGCGGATCAGGCAGTCGGGGTCGCCGGTCACGCTCCAGGCCTCGACGACCTCCGGCCGGCCCACGAGCGAGGCCCGCACGTCGTCGAGCTGGACGCCGGGCGCGTAGAACAGCTCCACGAGCGCCTCGGTGTGCGCCCCGAGCGCCTGCTGGTCGACCAGGGCCGTGAAGCCGCGCAGGACGCCGTCGCGGCGCAGCCGGTCCACGCGCCGCTTGACCGCCGGCGCGCTCAGGGACACGAGGGCGCCGACATCGTCGAAGGTCCGGCGGCCGTTCTCGACGAACGCGTTCAGGATCTTGCGGTCAACGTCATCGAGACGCAACGGATCGCGCACAACACGCAGCGTATCGGCATTGTGCTGCGTCCGGCGCCCGCCGTAGCCTTCTGCCATGGCCGTCCGCGTGCTGTTCGACGAGTCGCACTCGCAGGCCTGGTCGATCCGCCCCGAGGTGGCGGCTGCGATGCAGCCGACCCATCCGGGCGACGCCTCCTACGCTGCCGCCGCGCAGGCGCTGCGCCGGCGCGACCTGGAGGTCGTCGCCAACGTGGACCGGCCGCTGGACGAGGTCCTCGCCGCCGGCGTCGCGGTCCTCGTGCTGGCGCACCCGTCCGAGCGCCGGTGGGAGCGCACGGTCTCCGAGCGGTCGCCCCGCCTGACCGCGGCAGAGCTCGACGCGATCGAGGGCTTCGTCGCCGCCGGCGGCGGGCTGCTCGTGCTCGGCGAGACGGAGGAGGACAAGTACGGCGCCAACCTCGGCGAGCTGCTCGGGCGCTTCGGCCTGGGCATCGCGCACGACACGGTGCAGGACTACGGCCGCCATCACGGCGCCACCCCGACGTGGGTCCTGGCTGACCTCCAACCGGGCGCGCGCGGCGCGGACGGCGACCCGCTGGCGCGCGTGCGCGCCGCCTGCTTCTACCGCGCCGGCACGGTCGTCGCGGGCGACGGCGCCCGGATCCTGGCCCGCACCTCGCCGACGGCGTCGACGCCCGAGGCGCCGCTGGCGGCCATCGCCGAGCACGGCGCCGGGCGCGTCGCCGTGCTGGCCGACTCCGACCTGTTCGGCGACGACTGCCTGGGGGCGCTCGACCACGAGGCGCTGTGGGTCGACCTCGTGCACTGGCTGGGCGCCGCCGCCTTCGCCGCGCCCGTGCCGCGCCCGCCGAGCGCGCTCGCGGCCGATCCGGCCTGGGCCGCGCTGCGCGACCACGCCGACGAGCTGCGGCTGCTGCAGCAGCCCGACGGGTCGGCTCGCGAGGCCGCCGCCGCGGCCGGCGCGCACGCGGAGGCGATGGCCGGCGCGGTCGGCCGGCTCGCCGCCCACGTGCCCCACCAGGCCGCGTACGCCGCCGCCCTGCAGGACGACCTGCGCCGCTGGGCGGCGGGCGGCTGTGGCGTCCCGGACTTCTCCGCGTCGCTGGAGGCCTTCCGTCCCGACCTCTGCCGGGTCGACGGCATCGAGCACCTCGTCGTGTTCCCCATGGCGACGCAGAACGCGTCGCGCGACCGGCGCTTCGAGGCGCTGCTCGTCCGCGTGCCCTGGCCGGCCTGGCTGGCCGGCCTCGAGCGCCACCATCAGAACCCCAAGTTCGTGCCGGTCACGCTGACCGACCACACGGCGGGCTACGACTCCGAGTGCGCGGTGCTGTTCCCCGAGACCGTCGCCGTCGGCGACGGGCGGCCGCCCAACCACTTCGGCGCGATCTTCTGCGACCGGGAGGCCGAGCGGTTCCGGCGGGTGGTCGGGGCGGCGGCCGACCTGGTGGGCCTGAACCTGCCGGCCGACGCCGCGGCGCTGCTGCGCTCCGAGAGCCTGACCGAGGACGCCTTCGCCCTGTGGGACCTGGTCCACGACCGCGCGCACTCGCGCGGCGACCTGCCGTTCGACCCGTTCATGATCCGCCAGCGCTCGCCGTACTGGATGTACGGCCTGGAGGAGCTGCGCTGCGACCTGACCGCCTACGCGGAGGCCGTCGCGCTGGAGGCGGACGGCCTGGCCCTCGGCCGTCACGTCCAGTACGCCGTCCTCTTCGACCGGCTGCTGCGCTTCCCGGTCACCGGGGCGCGGTCGCGCAACTACGACGGCCTGGGCGGCCAGCTGCTGTTCGCCTACCTGCACCAGGGCGGCTGGGTGCGCTGGACCGACAACCGCCTGACCGTCGACTGGCACGGCGTCGGGGACGGCGTGGCGGGCCTGCGGGCCGAGATCGAGGACCTCTACCGGCAGGGGATCGACCGCTCGAAGCTGGCCCAGTGGTGCGCGGCGCACGACCTCGTCTCGCGCTTCGTCGCGCCGGCGGTCGGCTCGCGCTGGGTCCGCGGCGCGCGCGGGTTCGCCGACGTCGAGGACCCGCGCCCGTATGTTGACCTCGTGCTCGAGGACGAGTTCCCGCTGTCGATGTTCTACGCGTCGCTGAAGCGCGGCCTGGCGCCGGTGCTCGCCCGCCCTGCGCGCCGCCCGGCGGCGGTGGCGGCGTGAGCGCGCTCGAGGGCCGGCGCATCGCCGTGGCGGGCGCGGGAGGCACGCTCGGGCCCGCGGTCGTCCACGCGCTCGCCGCCCAGGGCGCCTGGGTCGCCGCCGCCGACCGCCGCGAGGACGCGCTCGCGGGCCTGCCGGCGGGCGACGCGCGCGCCGCCGACCTCTCCAGCGACGCCGGCGCCCGCGCGTGGGCCGAGGCGATCGGCGACGTCGACGGCGTGCTGCACCTCGTCGGCGGCTGGAAGGGCGGGCAGACCGTGGAGGACCTCGACCTGGCCGACCTCGAGTTGCTCGAGGCGCTGCTGTTCCGCACGGTGGTCCACACCACGCGGGCCTTCGCGCCCAAGCTCAAGGCGGCGGGGGAGCGGGGGCGCTTCGCGCTCGTCTCGTCGTCGGTCGTGGGCGCCCCGACGGCGGGCAATGCCGCCTACGCCGCCACGAAGGCCGCGGCCGAGGCGTGGACCCTGGCGCTGGCGGCCGAGCTGGCCGAGAGCGGCGCGACGGCGAACGTGGTGGTGGTGCAGGCCCTGACGACCGAGCCGCACCGCAGCTTCACGCACGTCGACGACGTGGCGGCGGCGCTGGCGTTCCTGTGCTCCGACGCGGCAGCGCGGATGAACGGGCAGCGGCTGCACCTGCACGGCTGAGCGCGAATGCGGTCGTTCGCCTCCGACAACCACGCCGGCGCGCACCCGGAGGTCCTGGCGGCGGTCGCCGAGGCCTCCACGGGTCACGCGGCGGCCTACGGCGCCGACGCCTGGACCTCGCGGGCCCACGACCTGCTGCGCGAGCAGTTCGGTGCGCACGCGCGGCCCTGGCTGGTCTTCAACGGCACGGCGGCCAACGTCCTGGCGCTGCGCGTGTGCTGCCGGCCGTGGGAGGCGGTCGTCACGCCCGCCACCTCACACCTCCACGTGGACGAGGCGGGCGCGCCCGAGCAGCTCGGCGGGCTCAAGCTGCTGACCGTCGCCGGCGCCGACGGCAAGCTCGACCCGGCGGACGTCCTGGGGTCGCTCGGCCGCGTCGGCGACCAGCACGCGGTGCAGCCGCGCGTGGTCAGCGTGGCGAACGCCACGGAGCTCGGCACGGTCTACGGCGTGCCGGAGCTGCGGGCGCTGGCCGACGCGGCGCACGCGCACGGCCTGCTGCTGCACGTCGACGGCGCCCGCCTGGCCAACGCCGCGGTCGCCCTCGACGTCACCCTCGGCGAGCTCACCGCCGGCGCCGGGGTGGACGTCGTCTCCTTCGGCCTCACCAAGAACGGCGCCCTGGGCGCCGAGGCGGTCGTTCTCCTGCGCGAGGGGCTCGGCGACGGCTTTGCCTGGCTGCGCAAGCAGCACGCGCAGCTCGCGTCCAAGATGCGCGTCCTCAGCGCGCAGGTCGTGGCGCTGCTGGACGGCGGCCTCTGGGCGCGCAACGCCGCCAACGCCAACGCGATGGCCGCGCGGCTCGGTGCGGCCGTCGCCGGGCTCGACGGCGTGCGGATCACCCGGCCGGTGCAGGCCAACGCGGTGTTCGCCACCCTGCCGGAAGGGGCGGCCGAGCGGCTGCTGGACGCCGCCCCGTTCTACGTCTGGGACGAGCAGACCGGCGAGGTCCGCTGGATGTGCGCCTGGGACACGACGGAGCAGGACGTCGACGTGTTCGCGGCGGCGGTCCGCGACGCCGTCAGCGGCTCGCGGCGCGGCGCCACGCGGTAGAACCCGCACATGCGTGCCGCCTGGTGTGCCGTGCTCCTCGCCACCGTGGCGCTCGCCGCCCCTGCCGCGGCGCACGGCCCTGACGGCGCGCGCGGCGGTGACCCCGTCGCCCGGGCCCCCGACGTCCGCGCGACCGTCGCGGCGCGCAACCGCTTCTTCGGCGAGGGCAACGTCGACCAGGCCACCGGCGCCGTCCGGCGCGACCGCGTCATCTTCAGCTGGGTCGGCGTCACGAACTTCGCGGCGGCGATCCGCGGGCACGTCGTCCTGCTCGACGCCTGGGTCCCGCGCGGGCTCAACGAGCACTACGTGCCCGTGCGCCCCGAGGAGCTCGCGGCGCTCGATCCGGAGCTGATCCTCCTCGGTCACGCGCACTTCGACCACGCGGCCGACGCGGTGCCCATCGCCCAGGCGGCCGACGCCACGATCGTGGGGCTCGGCGAGCACTGCGCCGAGATGGTCAGGCGCGCCAGCGGCCTGCCCCCGCGCTGCACCCCGGTCATCCCGGCCGGCGCGCCCACCGGCACCAAGCGCGAGACCGAGCTGCTGCCCGGCGTGGGTGTCACCGTGGTCAAGCACCTGCACTCCGGCGCGCAGGAGCCCGACGCGTCCGACGGCTACCACGTCCCCGTGCTGCCGACGGGGTCGCTGTCGCCGGTCACCCACCCGCCGTCGCCCGAGGCGATGGCGCACCTCGTCGCGCACGCGCCGGACGCCGAGGGCGGGTCGATGCTGTACCGCTTCCAGGTCGGCGACACCAGCTTCGTGTGGCACGACACGAGCGGGCCGCTCAAGGAGCTCGCGCCCGGCGGGTTCGAGGTCCTGCGCACGCTGCGCCCGGTGGACGTCCAGCTCGGCGCGATCCAGTCGTTCAACCAGTTCACCAACGGCATGCGCGACATCCGCATGTACATCGAGGCGCTGCGGCCGGCGCTGTTCGTGCCCGACCACCACGACGACTGGGCGCCGGGCATCACCAACCAGGGCGACAGCTACCGCGAGCCGCTGTACGCCGAGCTGGCCAGGTTGCCCGCCGAGCAGCGCCCGCAGGTGCGCTTCCTGCGCGACCCGATGGACTACGTCCGGCCCGAGGCGCTGACGTTCCCGGTGCGCTTCGCGCCGCTGCGCCTGACGCGCCGGTGCGCCGGCGCCGGGCGGCTGCACGTCTCGCTGGCCGGCGACACCGCCGACGTCCAGGAGGTCCGCGTGCGCCTCGGCGCCGCGCGACGCACCGTGGGCGCCGCGCCGTGGCGGACGGCCCTCTCGCGCCGGGAGCTCGCGCGCCGCGGCGGCCGGTCGCTCGTGGCGGAGGTCGTGTCGCGCGGCGGCGAGCGTCAGGTGCTCAAGCGCCGGGTCCCGGGCTGCGGGGTGCGGCGCGCGCGCTGAGCGCCGCGTCGCGCACGGCCGCCGCGGCGACGTGCGCGGCCACGGCGCAGACGGCGAACGGATCCGCCTCCACGGCGCCCGTGGCCAGGCAGAACGCGACGTCGCCGTCGTAGGCGGTCGCCACCGGGTCGATCGCCCGCGCCACGCCCGTGCTCGCCGCCCGCGCGACGAGCCAGGCGCCCACGCGGTCCAGCAGCGCGTCGGTGGCCACCACGACCAGCACGGTCGCCTCGCGGGTCGGCGGCGGCGGCGCGGCCTCCCCCGAGCGCAGGAGGTCGATCGTGCGCACGAAGCTGCCGTCCGGCCGCCGGGCGCCCGCGAGCATCGTCCCGTCCTCGGCCAGCACGTCACCGACGGGGTTGACGACGGCCAGGGCGCTGACGAGCGTGCCGTCGAGGCGCTCGCTGGCGGCGCCGACGCCGGTCGGCGTCCAGGCGTCGGGGTCCAGGAGCTTGCCCGAGGCCGTGCTCGCGCCGGCGCCGATGCGTCCCCGCGCGGGCATGCCCGGCGCTGCGGCGTCGCAGGCCGCGCGGCCTGCGGCCGCTCCGGGGCGCGCGTCGGGATCCAGCGCCCCGCGGTCGAACACGACCGCAGCGGGCACCAGCGGGACGCGGATGCCCGCCCGCGTCAGGTGGCCGTGGCCGCGCTCGGTCAGCCAGCCGACGACGCCGTCGGCGCTGGCCAACCCGAACGCGCTGCCTCCGGTGAAGACGACGCCATGGACGTGGCGCGCGCCGCTGGAGGGCGCGAGCACGTCGGTCTCGCGCGTCCCGGGGCCGCCGCCACGCACCTCCACGCCGCCGATCGCCCCCTCCGGCGCCAGCAGGACCGTGCAGCCGCTCGTCCCCGACGCGTTCGTCCAGTGTCCGGCCAGCAGGCCGTCCGGCAGCTCCGGCTCCACGCGGCGATCGTACGGCCGCGCGACACTGTGCGGCCTGTCGACTGCGTCGGACGAGGTGCTGGAGCGGGTGCGGCGCGTGCCGGAGGGCTGCGTCACGACCTACGGCGATCTCGTGCCGGGCGCGCCGCGCCACGCCGGGCGCGTCCTGCACGACGCGGGCCCGGGGGACGTCGTGCCGTGGTGGCGCGTCGTGCGCGCCGACGGGTCGCTGCCCAAGGGCGACCGCCAGGCCGCGCGGCTGCGCGCCGAGGGCGTGCCGTTCCGCGGCGACCGCGTCGACATCCGCGCAGCCCGTGTCGCGCCGGGCGCCCTGGACGGGTAGCAGCGGGGCGGCCGGATACGATCGGGCCGGTGGAGGCGCCCCTGACCTTCGAGCCGCTCTTCCAGGAGCGGGTGTGGGGCGGCTGCCGCCTGGCCGAGCTCTACGGCAAGCCGCTGCCGCCCGATGCGGTGATCGGCGAGAGCTGGGAGATCGTCGACCGACCGGACGCCGAGAGCATCGTCGACAGCGGCCCGCTGGCCGGCACGCCGCTCGGGCGGCTGTGGCGCAGCCCCGACCGCACGGCGCTGTTCGGCGCGCGCAGCGCCGGCGCCGGCGACCGCTTCCCCCTGCTGGTCAAGCTCCTGGACTGCGTCCAGACGCTGTCGGTGCAGGTCCATCCGCCGCCCGCGGTGGCGGCCGAGCTCGGCGGCGAGCCGAAGACCGAGATGTGGCTGGTGCTCGAGACCAGCGGCCACGCACACCTCCTGGCCGGGCTGCGCCGCGGCGTCACGCGCGAGCGCTTCGAGGCCACGCTGCGCGAGGGTGGGGACGTCGCTGCGCTCCTGCACCAGCTCGACGTGCGCCCGGGCGACGCGATGTTCCTGCCCTCCGGCCGTGTGCATGCCATCGGCGCTGGGAATGTGATCGCCGAGGTGCAGCAGAGCTCCGACACCACCTACCGCGTCTACGACTTCGGCCGCCCCGGCCTCGACGGCGAGCCGCGCCGGCTGCACGTCGACGAGGCGCTGCGGTCGATCGACTTCGACGACGTGGAGCCGTCGCTGGTCGCGCCCGACGGCGAGGCGCTCGTGCACGCCGCGCCGTTCGAGGTCGACCGCCTCGCCCTGACCGGGCCGCGCCCCGCCGCGCCCCCGGGGGAGTGCGCGATCGTGTGCGCGATCGACGCGCCGGTGCGCTGCGCGGGGCACGTCCTGCCCCCGGCGCGCTTCGCGATCGTCCCGGCGTCCTGCGACGCGCCGCTCGAGCCGGCCGAGCGCGAGGCCGCGGTGTTGCGCGTCCTGCTCGGCGACCCCCGGCAGGACGGCTAGGCTCGCGCGATGCCGGACGGCTCAGCCGCTCGCCGCCTGACGCAGCGCTTCAGCGCCCGGCTGGTGCTCGGGGTGCTGCTCCTGGTCCTGCCGTTGCTGACCCTGCAGGGCCTGCTGCTCGTCGACGAGGGGCAGGAGGACCTCGACACCGCCTCGCGCGCCGGGCTGCGCAACGCGGCAGTCCAGCTGGCCAGCCGCGTGGAGGGCCGCATCGCCCAGCGGCGCGACACCGTGCGGATCCTCGCCGACGTGGTCCGCGACGACCCCGCCCACGCCCGCACGCTGGTCCGCGACTTCCGCGGCACGCTCGAGGCGCTGCAGCTCGTCGACGCGCGCGGGCGCGTGGTGGCGTCCAGCGGGACCAGGGCGCCGCTGGCCGACCCGGCGTCGGACGCATTTCTGGCCGCGACCCGCGGCCGCGAGGAGCTCGTGCAGCCGCGCGAGCAGGACGGCACCATCCGGACGCTGTTGCTGCAGCCGGTGCGCACCGCCGACGGCCGGGTGACGCACGTGGTCGTCGGCGACCTCCAGGAGTCGATCGCCGCCGGCTTCACGACGTCGTTCCAGCTGGGCGAGACCGGCGAGGCCGTCCTGCGCGACCGCACCGGCCGGCTGGTGTGGCGCACCGGCCTGGGCCGCATCCGCTCGGCCCGGGAGATCGCCGACCGCGAGACCCTCCGCGACCGGGTCACGGGCGGAGGCCCCGGCCTGGCGCTGCGCGGGCGCACCGGCGCGGGGGAGTACGAGGGCGCGGAGGGCGAGGAGGTGCTGGGCGGCTACGCGCCGGTCCCCACCCCGGGGTGGGCCGTCGAGGTGCGCCAGGACACCGACGAGGCGTTCGCGCCGTCCGACGACCTGCGCACGCTCTCGCGCTCGATCTGGCTCGTCGGCATCGTGCTCGTCGTCGGCGCCGCGATGCTGTTCGCGCGGCGGACGACCGGCCCGCTGCGACGCCTGGCCGGCCAGGCCGAGCGCGTCGCGCAGGGCGACCTGACGGTGCGTGTCGAGCCGCAGGGGGCGACGGAGATGCGCGGGCTGGCCGAGTCCTTCAACGCGATGGTCGCGAGCCTCGGGCAGCTGGTCGCCCAGCTGCGCGCCGCCAGCAGCGACCTGTCGGCGTCAGCCGCCCAGCTCTCGTCGAGCTCGCAGGAGCTCGCCTCGACCACGGCCGAGCAGAGCTCGTCGGCGGCGGAGACGTCGTCGACCATGCAGGAGTTCGCCACGACGACCCAGTCGATCGCGGAGAGCGTCTCGGGGGTCGAGCAGCGTGCCGCCACCACCCGTGACGCGCTCGAGGAGGCCGACCGCGACATCGCGCGCTCGTCGCAGCGCACGCTCGAGCTGGCCCGTCACACCGCGGAGATGGCGGCGATCCTCGAGCTCATCAACGAGATCGCCGACCGCACGAACCTCCTCGCGCTGAACGCCGCGATCGAAGCGGCGCGCGCCGGCGAGGCCGGGGCCGGGTTCTCCGTGGTGGCCGACGAGGTCCGGCGGCTGGCGGAGCGCTCCAAAGCCGAGGCGCAGAAGATCGCCGACCTCGTCGGCTCCACGCAGGAGGAGACCAACGCCACGGTCATGGCGATGGAGAGCGGGTCCAAGCGCATGCGCCACGGCCGTGCGCTCATGGAGGAGGTCGTCGACGCGGTCAGCCAGGTGCGCTTCACGACCGACGAGCAGCGCCTTGCGTCCGACCAGGTGCTGGAGGCCATGGGGTCCGTCACCTCCGCCAGCCGGCAGGCCGCGTCGGCCAGCCAGCAGATCGCCGGGGCGTCCACCCAGATCGCCCGGCTGGCGGCCGAGCTCGAGCGCAGCGCCGCGGCGTTCCGGACCGCGGCGGCCGCCGCGGCCGGTCCGGGGGGCGCCCCGCGAGCGGGACCGCGCCCGCCCGAGGCCGACGCGGGCGCCGGGGGGCAGGCCGCCGGCAGCGTCTCGGGCAACGGCGTGGCGAGCCGCTCGCCGAGCTCCTGGCCGGGCGCCCGCTGACGCCATGCCGCTGCTCGAGCCCTTCGAGCCGCTCGGATCGCGCGCTGCCGAGCAGGAGCGCGGGCCGCGGGCCCTCGTGCTCGAGGTGGGCGCCGACCGCTACGCCGTGGCGCTCGAGCAGGTGCGGGTGGTCGTCGACGCCCCGCTGCTGACGCGCGTGCCGGACGCACCGCGCGCGGTGCTCGGCGTCGTCAACGTCCGCGGTGAGGTCGTGGCGGTGCTCGACACGGGGGCGGCGCTGGGCATCCACCCGGTCGGCGGGGCGCCGTTCGCCGCGGTCGTCGAGACGGCGGCGGGACCCGTGGGGCTCGCTGCGAGCGCGGTGCCGCGCACCGGGCTGCTGGGCGCGGCGATCGGCGCGTCGGAGCTGCTCGCCGGCGCGGGCCGGCATCGCGTGGAGGACGAGGTGGTGGTCCTGCTCGACGTCGACGCGCTCGCCGAGGCGGCGACGTGAGCGAGCCCGACCTCCGTGGGCTGTTCGCGCAGGAGGCGTCCGGGCTGCTCGAGCGGCTGTCGGCCGGTGCCCTCGAGCTCGAGGCGGCCGGCGACGCCGACCTCGTGGCGTCGCTCTTCCGTGCCGCGCACACGCTCAAGGGCTCGGCGGCGCTCGTCGGTTTCGACGACGTCGCCGCCACCGCCCATGTGCTCGAGGACGTGCTGGACGGTGTCCGTGCCGGCCGGCTGCAGCCGGCGGCCCCGGTGGTCGACGCGCTGCTGGGGACCGTCGATGCGCTGCGCCAGACGATCCCGCGCCTGCTGGCCGGCCAGGACGCCGGCCCGGCGCACGTCGAGGCCGCCCACCGGCTGCGCGCCGTCGCTGCGGGCGAGGCGCCGGTGGCGACGCCCCCCGCGGCGGCACAGGCTCACCCGGAGCCACCGCGCGGAGCCGCCATCCCGGTCCCGCTCGACCGCCTCGACCGCCTGGTCCGCGTCGCCGGCGAGGGGCGCACCGCCCGGCTGCGCCTCGCTGCCGCGCTCGGCCCCGCGGCCACCGCCGATCCGGACGTCGACGCGGCCCTGGCGGAGGTCGAGCGCGCGCTGGCGGCGCTGCAGCGCGAGACCCTCGAGGCGCGCATGGTCACGCTCGAGCGGATCGCCGAGCCCCTGCGCCGCGCGGCGCGCGACGTCGCGCGGACCACCGGCAAGGACGTCGACTACGCCCTCCAGGGCGGGCGGGTCGAGCTCGACCGCGCGGTCCTCGACGCGCTGCGCGAGCCGCTGCTGCACCTGGTGCGCAACGCCGTCGACCACGGCATCGAGCCGCCGGGCGAGCGCGCCGCTGCCGGCAAGCCGCCGGCCGGCACGGTGCGCGTCACCGCGCACCGCCGCGGGGCGGATCTCGTGGTGGAGGTCAGCGACGACGGCCGGGGTCTCGACCCCGTCCGCCTGCGCGACAGCCTGCCCGGCAGTGAGGAGCTCGCCGACGCCGATGTGGTCGACCACCTCTTCGCCCCGGGGGTCTCCACGGCAGCCGCGGTCACCGACGTCTCGGGTCGCGGCGTCGGTCTGGACGTCGTGCGCACCGCCATGGGTCGCGTGCGCGGCACCGTCACGGCGCACGGTGAGCCCGGACGGGGCGCGACGTTCACCCTGGCCGTCCCGGTGACGCTCGAGGTGGTCCGCTGCCTGCTCGTCGCCGTCGGCGGCGAGCGCTACGCCATCCCGGCGCACGCGGTCGCCGCCCTGCACGATGCCGGCCCCGGGGACCTGGTGGCGCTCGAAGGTGGCCAGGCCGTCTGGTCGGGTGACGACCTGGTGCCGGTCGTCGCCCTGGCCGAGGTCGTCGGCGCGGCCGGCGCGGGCACCGGCGGCCACGCCGTCGTGCTGGCCGGCGGCGGCCACCGGGTGGGGGTGTGCGTCGACGCGCTGCTCGGCCAGCGCGAGGTGACGCTGCAAGAGCTCGGCCGGGTCGTGGGAGGGCGCGAACTGGTGGCGGGGGCCGCCATCGACGCCGACGGCTCGGTGCTGCTGGTGCTCGACTGCGTCACGCTGACCTCGCGCGCCGCCGCGCGGCGTGGGCAGGCGACCGTCACCGACGACGGCGACGCGGGCCCGCGCGCGAGCGTGCTGATCGTCGACGACGCCCTCACCGTGCGGGAGCTGCAGCGGTCCATCCTGGAGCGCGCCGGCTACGCCGTCGAGCTGGCCGAGGACGGAGCCGCGGCGCTCGCCGCCCTCGACCGGTGGCGCCCCGACCTCGTCCTGACCGACGTCGAGATGCCGCGCCTGGACGGCTTCGCGCTGGTGGAGGCGATCCGCGCGCGCCCCGAGCTCGCGTCGCTGCCGGTGCTGATCGTCACCTCGCGCGCCGAGGAGGCCGACCGCCGCCGGGGGCTCGAGGCCGGGGCCGACGGATACCTCGTCAAGCAGGCCTTCGACGAGCGCGCTCTGCTGCGCGCCGTGGCTCGGGTACTGGGCGAGGAGGATCCTTTGTGACGCCGGAGACCAAGGTCCGCGTCCTCGTGGTCGAGGACTCCGTGGTCCAGCGCGCGCACCTGGTGTCCCTGCTGGCGGCCGACCCGGCCATCGAGGTCGTCGGCGAGGCCGCCGACGTGCCCAGCGCGGTCGAGCTGGCGCGCGAGCGGCGGCCCGCGCTCGTGACGATGGACCTGGAGCTGCCCGGCGGGCGCGGGCCGGAGCTGGGCGGGCTGCAGGCGATCCGCTCGATCATGGACGACCAGCCGACGCCCATCCTCGTCCTGTCGGTGCACGCGCCGACCCGCGGCGGGACGGTCGCCCTGGACGCGCTCGACGCGGGCGCCATCGACGTGCTGCCCAAGCCCGGCGCCTACGACGGCGCGGCGGCCGAGCTGCTGCGCCGGCGCGTGCGGGTCCTCAGCGGCGTCCCCATGATGCGCCGCCGGCGGCGGCCCGTCGACGCCGGCCCGCCGGTGCCGCGCGGGGCGCGCCGGACGGTGGCGCCGGCCGTCGTCGGGCTCGCGGCGTCCACTGGGGGCCCCGGCGCGCTGCGCACCGTCGTCGGCGAGCTGCGGGGCGCAGAGGTGCCCCTGCTGATCGTGCAGCACATCCACCGCGAGTTCGTCGCCTCGTTCGCGGCGTGGCTGCAGGAGACCACGGGCGTCCCGGTCGAGGTGGCCGGGCACGGCGAGCGGGCGCGGCCGGGCATCGCGTACCTCGCGCCCGCCGACACCCACCTGCGCCTGGCGCCGGGCCGCGTCCTGGCGCTGGACCCCGAGCCCGACGTCCTCTCGCGCCCGTCGGCCGATGAGCTGCTGCTGTCGATGGCCCGGCACGCCGGGGCCAGCGGCGTCGGTGCGGTGCTGACCGGCATGGGCGACGACGGCGCGCGCGGCCTGCTGGCGCTGCGCAACGCGGGCGGCCGGACGTTCGCCCAGGACGGCGCGTCGGCGACGGTCGACGGCATGCCGCGCGCGGCGCGCGAGCTGGGCGCGGCCGAGCAGGTGGTGGCACTCGACCGGCTCGGCCAGGCGATCCGGGCCGTCGCCGTCGGGACATGACGGACGGCGCGGCTCTGGCGCGCGCCGCGCAGCTCCTGCGGCGCCGCTGCGCGCTGGCGCTCGACGCGCCCGGGCTCGAGCGGCTGCGTGAGGTCCTCGACGAGGAGGCGGCGGCGCGCGACGTGGAGCCCGCCGACCTCGTGGCCGTGCTGCCCGGCGACCCGCCGCTGCTGCAGGCGATCGTCGACGGGGTGACGCTGCAGGAGACGAGCTGGTTCCGCGACCCGGTGGTGTTCGAGGCACTGGCGACGGAGGTCCTGCCCGCGCTGGAGGATCCCGTGCGGGTGTGGAGCGCGGGCTGCGCCGACGGCCAGGAGGCCTACAGCGCGGCGATGCTGCTGGAGGAGGCCGGCCGGCGCGACTTCCTGGTGCTGGGCACCGACGTGTCGGCCCGCGCGCTGGCGCAGGCCCGCGACGGGATCTACGGCGAGCGGCGCCTGCGCGGGCTCTCGCCCGAGCGGCTGGCCCGCCACTTCGAGCCGGCCGGCGACGGCCGCCTGCGGATCCGCGACGCGCTGCGGGCACGGGTGCGCTTCGAGGCGCACAACGTCGCGTCCGCTGCGCTGCCGCCGGCGGCGTCCGGCGTGCGGCTCGTGCTCTGCCGCAACGTGCTCATCTACGTCGACCGCCACGCGGTGACGGCGTTCCTGGACCGGCTGCACGACGCGCTGGCGCCCGGCGCGCTGCTGGTGGTTGGCGCCGCGGAGTCGCTATGGCACCTCTCCGAGCGCTTCGAGCTGGTGCGTCTCGGCGAGCGGTTCGCCTACCGACGCGCCGACGAGCAGCGTGGCGCGCCGCCGCCGATGGCGCGCGCGCCGGCGCGACCGGCGCCCCGGCCGTCCGGCAGCGCGCTGACCGTCGACGGCGTGCGGCAGGCGGCCGACGGGCCGGCCGGCGCGCCGGCCGACGACGCGCAGGCGCTGCTGGCCGCCGGCGAGCGCGCGCTGGCCGGCGGGCGGGCGCAGGACGCCGTGGCCACGTTCCGGCGCGCCGTCTACGTGGCGCCCGACTCGCCGCTGGCGCACCTCCAGCTCGGGCTCGCGCTCGAGGCGGCCGGCGACGCGGGGGCGGCGCGCGCGTTCCGCGCGGCGCTCGCCGCGCTGGGGCGCGTCCCGCGCCAGCACGTCGAGGAGGCGCTGGACGGCTTCCGCGCCGAGGAGCTCGAGCGGTTGCTGCGCGAGCGGCTCGGGGAGCGGGCGTGAAGGCGGTCCTGGTGCTCGACGCCGAGCTGGGGCGCTTCGCGCTCGACGTGCTCGCGGCTCGCGCCGTGCTGGAGCCGCACGGCCTCGTGGCGCTGCCCAGCCCGCGGCCCGGCGTCCTGGGGCTCCTGCGACCCGAGCGCCACGCGCTGCCCGTCCTGGACCGCCTGGGATCGACCGGCCGGCACGTTGTCGTGGTCGAGACGGCGGGGCGGCGGTTCGGCCTGCTGGTCGGCCGGGTCGACGGGGTCGAGCCGGTGGCGGCGGACGCCGTATCGCCGCCGCCCCCCGGCCAGGACGAGCCGATCGTCGCCGGGCGCGTCGCCACCGCGGCGGAGACCCTGCTGCTGCTCGACCCCGACGTCCTGCTGCGCGTGCTGGCCTGACGCGCCACTGGGCGCCCGCCGGCCGGGTACGCTCGCGCCCGCCGTGCCATCCGTCGCGGACCTCGACCTGCCGGAACTGGACTTCGCCGACCCGCAGCTGACCGGGGAGCGGTTCTCGGCGGCGATCGACGGGCTGCTCGCGGCCGGCCACCGGCTCGCGCGCAGCCCGCTGGCGACGATCGTGCTCGACCACGACCTCGGCGAGCGCGTGCTGCGCTCGCGTGCCGCGCGCTTCCCGGGCCGCGAGATCGCCGAGCTGTTCGGCATCGCCGAGGGCCCGCTGCGCGAGCAGGTCGACCGCAACATCCTGCACCTGCACGGCGAGGAGCACCGGCGGCTGCGCCAGCTCGTCAACCCGCACTTCACGCCGAAGGCGGCCGACGCCCGCCGGCCGATGCTGCGCGCGCTGCTCGAGCGCCTGTGGGAGCCGCTGACCGAGACCGGGCGCTGCGACGCGATCCCGGCACTGTGCGCGCCGTACCCCGCCATGGCCGTGGCGACGGTGATGGGCGCGCCGGTGGAGGACCACGCGCGCCTGGCGCACTTCTCGCACTGGATCCAGAAGCAGTTCGACCCGCCCGCGCTGCTGACCCAGCGACCCCAGATCGAGGAGGCGGTGGCCGAGTTCCGCGCCTACTGCGACGCACTGCTGGCGCGCAAGCGCGAGCAGCCCGGCGACGACCTCGTCACGACGCTGCTCGCCGCGCCCGACCTCGACGACCTGCGCCGCCGCAACCTCGTCCTCAACGTCCTGGTCGGCGGGGTCGACACGACCCAGGCGCAGCTGGCGCACGCGCTGCTGCTGGCGGCCCGCGACGGCGCGTGGCCGGCGCTCGACGACGTGCTGCGCCTGCATCCGATCACGCCGTTCACGGCGCGGGTCTGCCTCGAGGACCTCGAGCACGACGACGTGACGTTCCCGGCAGGGACGATCGTGCTGGTCTGCTCGTGGGCGGCCAACCGGCAGCCGGGCAGCCGGATCCTCACCTTCGGGGCGGGGCCGCACTTCTGCCTGGGCGTCAACCTCGCGCGGGCCGAGCTCGAGGAGGCGCTGGCGTTCCTGGAGCCGCGCATGCCGCGCCTGCGGCTCGACGCCGAACCCGCGATGGGCACCGTCCAGGGGATCTACGGGATCGACGCGCTGCCCGTCGCCTGGGGCTGAGCGTCGAGGGCAAGCACCACGGTGTCGGCCAGCAGGCGGCCCCGGCGCGTGAGCACGACGCGGTCGGTGCGGTCCTCGACCAGGCCGCCGGCGACCAGGCCGGGCAGCGCGGCGCGGCCCGCGGCGCCGAGCACCGCAGCGTCGAGCCCCTCGGCGAGGCGCACCTCGAGCAGGATGCGCTCGGTGTGCCGCTGCGCCTTGGTCAGGACCTCCCGGCCGGCCTCGGGCACGGCGCCGGCCGCGACCCGCCGCGCCCAGGCCGTGGGATGGCGCACGTTCCACCAGCGCACGCCGTCGACGTGCGAGTGCGCGCCCGGTCCCGCGCCCCACCAGTCCGCCCCGCGCCAGTACGCGAGGTTGTGCGCGCAGCGCGCGCTCCCGGACGCGGCCCAGTTGGCGATCTCGTACCAGCGCAGCCCCGCGGCAGTCAGGCGCTCGTCGGCCCGTTCGTAGCGGTCGGCGAGCTCGTCGTCGTCGGGCTCGCGCAGCTCCCCACGGCGCACGCGCGCCGCCAGCCGGGTCCCCGGCTCGACGATGAGGCCGTACGCGCTCACGTGGTCGACGCCCGCGTCGAGCACCGCGTCCAGCGCGGCGTCCCAGTCCGCGGCGGTCTCGCCGGGCGTGCCGTAGATGAGATCCAGGGACACGTGCTCGAAGCCAGCGGCGTGCGCCTCGCGGGCTGCCGCGACGGCGCGGCCGGGGGCGTGGACGCGCTCGAGGACCTCCAGGACGTGGGGCGCGACGTGCTGCATGCCCAGCGAGATCCGGGTGAAGCCCGCCTCGCGCAGCGCGGCGAGCGAGCCCGGGTCGACGCTCTCGGGGTTGGCCTCCGTGGTGACCTCCGCGCCGGGCAGGAGGCCGAAGCGTTCGTCGATGCCGCGTAGCACGCGCGCGAGGTCGCCAGGGGGCAGCAGCGTCGGGGTGCCGCCGCCGAAGAACACCGTGGAGACCGGGCGCGCGCCGAGCTGGGCCCGGGCGACGTCGAGCTCGCCGAGCAGCACGTCGGCCCACGCCTCGCGGGCGCCGCCGGCCGGCAGCTCGTCGGCGGTGTAGGTCACGAAGTCGCAGTAGCCGCAGCGCGTCGCGCAGAACGGCACGTGGACGTAGACGGAGAACGGCCGGTCGGCCACGGGCTCAGGGTACGGCCGGCCCCGCCGGTGGTCAGCGCCGCACGCGCACGGCGCGCGTCACGCGCACCGTGGAGCCCTTGTCCCGGCGCGCGGTCAGCACCAGCCGGTAGGTGCGGCCGGCGACCAGTCGCGCCGCGCGGCGCAGGCGCACGACGAGCACGCGGCTGCCCGTCACGCGCGCGGCCCGCGCCTCGCCGAGCACGCGGTTCCCACGGCGCTCCAGGATCCGCAGGCGCACCGACCGCAGGCTCCCCCCGCGCAGGCGCAGCGGGATGCGGGCCCGCTCGCGGGCCGGGCGCACGGTGCCGAACGAGACGCGCAGGCCGCGCGTCGGCTTGCGCGCCGCCTTCGCCGGCAGGGTGCCGCCGCACGGCAGCTCGAGCTGGGCGGTCTCCCCGCGGGCGACGAGCACGTCCGCGGCCTGGCGCACCGCGCCGTCCTGCTCGCAGGTGAGCTTCCACACCTCGGTGCCGCCCGCCTTGGCCACGAACGGCCGCGTCGACGGGTTGACCCACCACTCGAACTCGCCGGAGGCCGGCACCACCGTGGTCATCTCGAAGCGCTCGGGGACCTGCAGGGTCGCGCCGGGGGCCACGCAGTCGGTCGGCGCGCCGTCCTCCAGGACGCGGCCCGGCAGCGGCTCGGTGTTGCCGCACACGGGCGCGGTCGGCGTCCGGAACTCCTTGACGATCCGCAGCGTGCGCCCGGCGGGTGCGCGGCCCGCGATGCGCGAGGTCCAGGCCGGGTTGCGCGCCGCCTCGGCCGCCAGCAGGTAGGCCTCGCGCAGCCCCTTGCCGGAAACGTTGCCGGCGCCGCGGTACTGGTCGACGACGTGGCGCTGGTAGGAGCCGTGGAAGACGCCGTCGGCCGGTCCCATCTCCACGGTGTAGCCGAAGCCGCCCGACGCCGAGTAGCTCCAGTCGTCGGTCGTGCCGGTCGTGTCGTAGAGCTCCCAGCCGTACTGCGACGTGTAGCCGGCCGCCGCCGCCATGGCGTCGCCGAGCTGCTTGAGCTGCGGCTCGTCGGGCGCCAGGCCCTGGCTGCGCAGCCCCGGCGGGCGCAGCACTAGCGCCGCGACGTTGTGCGTCGTGATCATCATCGTCGCGTTGAGCTGGGAGAACAGCTCGCGGAACGCGCGCGTCTCGGGCTCGGAGAACGGGGCGGACCCGCGGAACGTCTGGTCGTTGGGGTTCGTCGACGCCCCCGGCCCGCCCCACGACGCGGCGTAGTTGCGGTTGTTGTCGACGCCGATGGAGAACTCGCACGGCAGCAGCGTCGGCACCGACGTCGTGACGCCCACCGGGTTGCAGTTCTTGCGCTTGTAGGACAGCGAGCCGCCGAGCAGCACCACGCCGGTGGCGGTCTGGTACAGGGCGCCCACGTCGGTCTGCGCGTCCGGATCGATGTCCGGCGCGTTGCGCGACACGATGAAGCCGTCGGCGTTGGTCAGCGGCATCACGACGACCCGCACGTCGCGCAGGATGCGGCTGATGCGCGGGTCCTTGCCGAAGCCGCCCACGAGGTCGTGGGCGAACTCCATGACGCCCTCCGGCCCGGGCCACTCGCGGGCGTGGTGCATCGCGTTGAGCAGGAACACGGGCCGGCCGTCGTCGCGCCGGCCGACGTCCTGGGCGATCTCGACCGCCTGCAGCTCGCGTCCCTGGAACGTCCGCGTGCGGATGGCGCGCGGGCGCACGAGGCCCGGGTGCGCCTCGGTCAGCTCCTTGAGCTCGCGCTGGTAGTCCTCGTAGGTGCGGTAGGTCGTGCGGCCGGTCGGCAGGACGGATCCGGCCTGGGCGGCGCGGGCCCGCGCGCGGTCCTGCGAGCGCGCGCGGAAGGCGTGGGCCGCGAGGTCGCCGACCACCGGGACGCTGGCCAGCCCGGTGCGGGCCAGCGCCTGCCGGTCGGCGTCGCTGTGCAGCAGCACGGCCGCCGAGCCGCGGCGCACGTCGTGGGTGACGTCCAGCCCGAGCGCCTCGAGGCGCGCCACGGCGTCGCGCCCGCGCAGGGCCACGCGGACCAGCGACGGGACGGCGCGGGCCGGGCGCAGGGCGGCATCGTCGAGCGCGACCCAGCCGCGGTGCAGCGCGATCGTGCGGTCGCGGCCGGAGCGCCGGCAGGCCTGCACCACCACCTGCGCGCCCTCGCGCATGGTGGCCTGCACGACCTCGCGCGCGCCGAAGCCCGCCGAGGACGCCACGCGGGCGCCGTCGACGGCGTCGAAGAGCGCGAGGTCCCAGTCGTCGCGCGTCGAGCCCCGCAGGGTCAGCGTCAGGCTGCCGGTCCCGGGGGCGACGATCCGTTCGCTCCACACGCCCGGCCGGGCGCCGAGGATCCGCGCGGTGCAGTCCTGCCGCGCGGCCGCCGGGATCGTGACGTCGGCGGGGGCGGCGGCGGCCGTCGCGGGCAGGGCGGCGCCGAGGGCGCAGGCCAGCAGGACGGCACGGGGGGTGGACCGCATGCGCCGGATGCTCGCAGAGGTCACGAGCACCCGGCGCCGGGTCCTGCCTGGCTTGGGCGGCGCGCTACTTGTCGCCGCGGGCGCGCTCGACGGTGGAGCGGGCCTGCTCGACGGTCTCCGACAGCGTGCTGGCGAGGACGTTCATGCCCTCGGCCGTGCCGGCGACGCTCTTGGAGATCTGCGTGAGCTCCTCGGCGGAGCGCGAGACCATCGTCATGCCGCCGGCGATCTCCTCGAGCACCGTGGCGGTGCCGCGGACGGCGTCGGCGATCGAGACGAACGAGTCCTTGGCCGCACCGGCCTGCTCGCCGACCGAATGGGCCTTCTCGGCGGTCGAGCTGACGGCGCCGTCGACCGACGTGATGGCCTGCAGCGAGCGGTCGTTGAGCTCGGTGATGTCCTGCAGCGACGAGCGCGTCAGGTCGGCGAGCTTGCGGACCTCCTCGGCGACGACGGCGAAGCCGCGGCCGTTCTCGCCGGCGCGCGCGGCCTCGATGGCGGCGTTGAGGGCCAGCAGGTTGGTCTGGTCGGCGATCTCGCCGATCGACTTCACGATCGCGCTCGTGCGGCGGGTCTGCTCGGCGAGCTCCGCCACCTGGGTGCGGATCGTCTCGACGGCGACGCCCATCTCCGAGGACGCCCGCTCGGTCTCCTGGATGACCTGCTCGCCCGAGGCGGCCAGCTCGACGCAGAGGCCGATCTGCTCCTTGCCGGAGCCGCTCTGGGCCTCGACCTCGCCGGCGACGCTGGACAGCTCGGTGGCCGACGCGTGCGACTGCTGCGCCGCGGCGGCGAGCGTCTCGGCGCGCGAGGTCATCTCGGTCTGCTGCTCGCCGAGCGAGACGGTCTGGTTCTCGATCTCGCCGACCAGCGTCTGGATGGCGCCCTCGCGGGTGTCCAGGAAGGACTGCGTGACCAGCGCGAGGTCCCCGGTCGTGACCTTGCGGTAGGCCATGATGGCCTGGCCCAGGGTGGTGGGGTCGTTGCCGAAGCGCTCGATCAGCGTCGGGATGACCACGCGGTCGATGCCGAGCATGGCGGTGAGGAAGGCCTCGATCGGCAGGTCGATGCGGTCGTGGACCACGCCGATCTTCTCGATGCCGGTCATCCGGTGGTCGTCGACGCGGCCGTTGACGACCGTGGCGAAGTACCGCTTCAGCGTGTCGCCGAGGCGGTCGACGCTCGAGTTCTCCTCGATGATCTTGCGCAGCTCGGGGACCTGCAGGATGCGGCCGTAGAAGGACTGGACGACCTCGTCGGCGCGCCCGTCGAGATCGGTCCCGCCCAGCAGCTCGAGGTCGCGGGTGTTGAGCCCCGTGAGCGACAGGATGTTCTGCCAGCGCGACTCGCTGACGTGGACGGGGGCCCCCTGCGTGTCGACGTTCTCGATCGCGCTCGGGGCAGGAAGGGTGGCGGACATGAGCTCCTCGGGCCAGATGACGGACTGGTCGGTGTGGTCGGACGGCCGCCGGGGTCCTTGAGCCGGATCGTCCACTACGCTGGCGGCGATGCGACGGTCTCTGGGGCTCGGGCTGCTGTGCGCGGCCGTGCTGGCGGGCTGCGGGGACTCCGGGCAGGACAACGGCTACGTCGAGGCGGTCAATCGGGCGCAGACCGACTTC
>DASPKC010000299.1:0-15132 GCA_035628295.1 Baekduia sp. | reverse complement strand
GATACCCGCAACGGATCGAACATGGCGACGTGCCTGTCGATCATGGAGCTCTGCTGGGGCGACGTCGGGCTGCTGCTGTCGATGCCGCGCCAGGGCCTGGGCAACGCGGCGATCGCATCGGTCGCCAGCGAAGAGCAGCTCGAGCGCTTCAAGGGCAAGTGGGCGGCGATGGCGATCACCGAGCCGGAGGCCGGCTCGGACTCGTCGGCGATCCGCACCACCGCGGAGCTCGACGGCGACGAGTACGTCCTCAACGGCGAGAAGATCTACGTCACCGCCGGCGAGCGCGCGGATCTCGTCGTGGTGTGGGCGACGCTGGACCGCTCGAAGGGCCGTGCGGCGATCAAGTCGTTCGTGGTGGAGCGCTCCAACCCGGGGATGGTCCTCGACCGCCTCGAGCACAAGCTCGGCATCCGCGCGTCGGACACCGCCGCGTTCCGCCTGGAGAACTGTCGCATCCCGAAGGAGAACCTCCTCGGGACACCGGAGATCGACACGAAGAAGTCCTTCGCCGGCGCGATGCAGACGTTCGACAACACGCGCCCGCTCGTCGCGGCCATGGCGGTTGGCGTGGCGCGCGCGTGCCTCGACCACACGCGCGAGGTGCTGACGGCGGCCGGCATCGAGCTCGACCCGGTCCGGCCGGCCTACGCGCAGAGCGCAGCAGCGGCGCGGTTCCTGCAGCTGGAGGCCGACTACGAGGCCGCCCGGCTGCTGACGCTGCAGGCGGCGTGGATGGCCGACAACGGCAAGCCCAACTCGTTGCAGGCGTCGCTGGCCAAGGCCAAGGCGGGGCGCACCGGCGTCGACGTCGCCCTCGGCTGCATCGAGCTGTGCGGCGCGACGGGCTTCGACGAGTCGGAGCTGCTGGAGAAGTGGGCGCGCGACGCGAAGATCCTCGACATCTTCGAGGGCACGCAGCAGATCCAGCTGCTCATCATCGCCCGCCAGCTGCTGGGACTCACGAGCGCGCAGCTGAAGTAGCGGCGTTGCGCACGTGAACCCGGAGTTGAGCCCGCGAGGCGGGATCAACTCCGGGTTCGCTGTGCGAGCGGGCAGTCGGGGCAGACCGCGCCGCCGCGACGGCCGGGAAGTTCGCCCCCCTAGACCACGTCGCTGGTGGCCCACAGCAGCTCGACGGCCCGCCGGGGGTCGGCGAGGTCGGTGCAACGGTGCAGGACGTCCTCCGGGTCGGTCTCGTCGGGCACAGCGACGCAGCGGAAGCCGCGGACCTCGCAAGGCGCCGGGACCGGGTCGTCCGATGCGGGGGTGCAGCGGTCCTCCCAGACGGCGCCCAGCGCCTTCGCGGCCTGGCAGCCCACGGCCGGCGCCGCCCAGACGAACGTGTTCTGGCCGGCCGACCCGCAGTCCGCCAGCCGGACGAGGTCGACCACCCGGCCGCCGGCGCTGCAGCGCACCTGCGCCGCGGGGTCGAGCCGGTCGGGGCCCGCCGGCGCGCAGCGCAGGCCCGAGGCGCGGCAGCTCCCCGCCGGCCTCGCGCGGCGCACCGCCGCGCAGCCGCGCAGCGCCGCGACCTGCCGCGCGGCGTGGTGCGCGCGCCCGCAGCCGAGGCCGCGCACCACGGCGGCCCAGCGCTGCGTGAACCGGGTCGTCTCGATGCGCCGGCACGACCGGGGCGCGCCGGCCGGGGGCGCCTTGCGCGTGCGCACCAGCCGCGCGGTGAACCGGAAGCCCCGCGGCCTCGAGTCGTCGCCGGCATCACAGAGCGCCGATCCGCTGCCGGTGATGGTCCGCCCGTTGCGCGCCGCGCGTCCCCGCACGTCGCGCCCGCCGTTGGAGGTCTGCATCAGCGTCGACCAGCGGCCGCGGTCGGAGATCGGCGCATGGTCCAGCGGCCCGTCGTAGCACCGGCCCAGGGCGACGGACGACTCGGGTGTGAGCTCGAGGCCGTCGTCGGAGGCCACGAGCGTCACCCGGCAGCCGTCGCGCCCGCAGCGGTGGTCGTTGACCGAGACCGCGCCCACGTAGACGCCCCCGGCGCGGGCCACCCGTTGGGGTGCCTCCTGCGCGGCGGCCGCGGCGGGGAACGCGGCGGCGGCGAGGGCGACCAGCAGGACGGCGCGGCGCATGCCGCGACCCTCTCAGGTGCGCCAGCGCACCGTGAACCGCGCACCGCCGAGCTGCGGCGACGCGTCGAGCTCCACGGTCGCGCCGTGGTGGTCGGCCTGCTGCGCCACGAGCGCGAGGCCCAGGCCGCTGCCCGGGCGGTCGGGATCCAGCCGGGTGAACGGCCCGAAGACCCGCTCGCGGTCGGCCTCGGCGATGCCCGGTCCGTCGTCCTCCACCACCAGCGCGCCCTCGGCCAGCGCCACCCGCACCGTGCCGCCGCCGTGGCGCGCGGCGTTCTCGACGAGGTTGTCGACGAGCGACCGCAGACCCGGGGCCCAGCCGCGGAGCACCACGGCGCCCTCGGGCAGTTCGGGACGCCAGCGCACGTCGGGATGGCGCTCGGCCGCCGCGGCGAGCGCGCCGTCGACGAGCTCAGCGAGATCGACGTCCGAGGCCGCGGGGGCGGCGTCGCCGCGGGCCAGCGCCTGCAGCCCGTCCAGCAGCGCGACCATACGCGCCTGCTGCTCCAGGGCCCCCGCGAGCATCCGGGTGCGGCGCTCGTCGGGCAGCTCCGGATGGCGGACGACCGACGACAGCGTCGCCTGCATGCTCGTCAGCGGCGTGCGCAGCTCGTGACCGGCGTCGGCGGCGAACCGGCGTGTGGCCTCCAGCGCGCGCTCGCGGTCGGAAGACGACCGGCCCAGCCGGGCGAGCATCGCGTTGAACGAGCGCGCGAGCGCCCGCAGCTCCGACGGACCGTCGTCGTCCGGTACGCGGCGGCCGAGGTCCTCGTCGCCGGCGATGCTCGCCGTCGTCGCCCGCAGCCGCGCGAGCGGGCGCAGCACCAGGCCGGACGCCAGCCAGACGCCCGCCGCCCCCACCGCCAGCGCCAGCGCCCCGAAGACCACCAGGCGCCGGCGCAGGCGCGAGCGCCGCCGCTCGTAGGCGCGCAGGCTCGTCGAGGTCTCCAGCCGGGCCAGGCCCCCGAGGCTCGGCTCGTCCAGCGTGCTCGTCAGGACGCGGTAGCGGCGCCCGCCGAGCGTCACCGTCCGCATGCCCGGCGGCGCGGTGCGGTGCGCGGGCGGCGGCTCGCCGATGGCGAACACCTGGCCGCTGCCGACCACCAGCCGCAGCGCCGAGTCGGTCGCGTCGAGCACGGCGTCGAGGCGGCGGTCGCCCTGCGGCAGCCCCTCCTGGATGGCCGTCAGCGCCGTCGGCGTCGACAGCTCCGCCGTCCGCCGCAGCCGGTCGTCGAGCACCTCGAGCTCCGCGCGGTCCTGGTCGCGCGCGACGAGGACGCCGGTGCCCACGAGCACCCCGGCGAGCAGCGCCGTCAGGCCGACGGTGAGGCGGCCACGGAGGCTGCGCACGGGCGTCAGACTCGCAGGACGAAGCCCACGCCGCGCACGGTGTGCAGCACGCGCGGCTCGCCACCGGCCTCGAGCTTGCGCCGCAGGTAGCCCACGAACACGTCGGCCACGTTGGTGCCGGGGTCGAAGGTGTAGCCCCACACCTCCTCGTGCAGCCGCCGGCGCGAGAGCACCTCGCCGGGGTGGCGCAGGAAGAGCGCCAGCAGCTCGAGCTCCCGGCGCGTCAGGCCGAGCTCGCGGTCGCCACGCCACGCGCTGTGGGCGGCCTCGTCGAGCCCGACGTCGCCGGCCTGCAGCCGGCCGGTCGCCGCCGCCGGCCGCCGGCGCAGCAGGGCGTGCAGCCGCGCCGCGACCTCCTCGAGCGCGAACGGCTTGACCACGTAGTCGTCGGCGCCGGCCTGCAGGCCGAGCACGCGGTCGTCGACCTCGTCGCGGGCCGAGAGCACGCACACGGGGACGTCGTCGCCGGCCGCCCGCAGGCGGCGCAGGACCTCGAGCCCGTCGAGGTCGGGCATGGAGAGGTCGAGCAGGACGACGCCTGGGCGGATCTGCTCGACGGCGGCGAGCGCCGCGCGGCCGCCGGACGCCGGCACGACCTCGAAGCCCTCGAGCTCGAGCCCCTCGGCGACCGCCCGGCGGATCGCCGCGTCGTCGTCCACGAGCAGGACGACGGGGGCGCCGCTCATCGCCGCACGGACTCGCAGTCGCCGGCGATCCGGTCGCGGCCATCGGCGTACACGATGTCGGCGCCGGGGCCGCAGGACACCTGGTCCACGCCGCCGCCCCGCACGCGCACCACGTCGCGGCCGCTGCCGCCCGCCACCGCGTCGTCGCCGGTCCCGCCGGTGATGCGGTCGTGGCCCGCGCCGCCGAGCAGCGTGTCGTTGCCGGGGCCACCGGCCAGCACGTCGGCCCCCGGCTCCCCGGCCAGGAAGTCGCGCCCCGGCCCGCCCCGCAGGCGGTCGTTGCCCCGCCGGCCCTCGAGGCGGTCGTCGCCGCCCCGGCCCTCGAGGACGTCGGCGCGCGCGGTCCCGACCAGTCGGTCGGCGCCCGGGGTGCCGGTCATCGTCCGGGCCGCGGCCGGGGCTGCCAGCACGGCGAAGGCGCAGAGGGCGGCGAGAGCACGGCGCATGGGCGGCCCATGATGCCCACCCCGCGCGCGTGGAGCACCGCTCCTCACAGACTTCTCACCCGGCGTGAGGCTTGCGTGAGAATGGCTGCACGACGCCCCGGCGATCGGCGATGAATCCACCATGACCTTCACACGCACCTCGACGCTCGGGGCCCTGACCGCGCTGGCGCTCGTGCCGGCCACGGCGTTCGCCGCGTCGATCACCGGCACGGACCGCTCGGAGCACCTGCGCGGCACGAACGTCGCCGACCAGATCGACGGCAACGGCGGCAACGACCGCATCCTCGGCCGCGACGGCGCGGACCGCCTCACCGGCGGCACCGGCAACGACCGGGTCTGGGGCGGTGGCGGTGACGACGTCCTCCTGGGTGTCCAGGGCAACGACCGCCTCTTCGGTGGCGCCGGCGACGACGTCGTCACGGGCGACACCGACGGGACCGGCGACCGCACGTCGTTCGACCGCCTCTCCGGCGGCTCGGGCAACGACACGCTGGCGGGCGGCGACTCGCGCGACCGCGTCCACGGCGGCACCGGCAACGACATCGCCGACGGCCAGTCCGGCAACGACGTGATGGCCGGCGGCGCCGGCGACGACGCCCAGGCCGGCGGCACGGGCAACGACGTGATCTACGCCAACCGCGGCGCCGACACGTCCTCCGGCGGCGAGGGCGACGACGTGCTGTGGGCGCTGGCGCGCGCCGACGTGGCCGCCGGGCCGGGCGTCGACGAGGTCGGCGACACGCTCGACGGCGGCAACGGCAACGACCGCTTCCGCACCCGCGACGGCGAGGTCGACCGCATCACCTGCGGGGCCGGGAACGACCGCGCGATCCTCGACCAGGTCGACGTCATCACCGACGCCACGGCCGAGAAGCCCAACGGCTCCTGCGAGCGCGTCGAGCGCAAGGCGCCGCGCTCCGCGGACTCCCGCTCGGAGGACCGCCGCCAGGACCGCATCGACTGAGCCGCAGCAGTCAGCCGGTCCAGGCCGCGCGGGGATCGGGGAGCGGCGTCAGCCGCGCCTCGATCTCCGCGCGCCGCGGCTCCAGCCACGGCGGCAGGATGAGGCGGCGCCCGAGCTCCTCGACCGGGCCGTCCACCGTGAAGCCCGGCTCGTCGGTCGCGAGCTCGTACAGCACGCCGCCGGGCTCGCGGAAGTAGACCGACGTGAAGTAGTGGCGGTCGACGATGCCGGTGTTCGCGACGCCCAGGCGGTCGAGCAGCTCGCGCCACCGCGGCTGGTCCTCGGAGGTGGTGCCCCACGCCACGTGGTGCACCGTCCCGGCGCTCTGGCGCCCGGGCTCCGGCGGGGCGGGGTCGAAGGCGATCCAGCCGCCGCGCCGCGCCCCGCGCAGCTCGTAGGCGCCGTCGGGCCGGCGCACGGCGCCGAGGATGCCCACGAGCAGATCGCCGCTGGCCTCCGCGTCGGCGCTGTAGGCGCGCACGCCCTCGAAGCCCTGCAGCGCCAGCTCCCGCGGGACCTCCGGGTGCTCGGCCACCAGCGGCGCGTCCGGGGCGCCGGAGACAACGAGCTCGTGCGCGAGCCCCTCCGGGTCGGCGAAGCGCAGGCCCGCCTCGCGCCGGGTCACCACGCCCTCCGCCGTCAGCCGCTGGTCCCAGAAGTCCAGCGCGTCCTGCGAGCCGACGCGCCACACGATGCGGTGGACCATGCCCGCGCCCGCGCGGCCCGGCTTGGCCAATCGGTACTCGAAGAACGTCAGGTCGAGCCCCGGGCGGGCGAGCTCGTCGCCGTAGAACAGGTGGTAGACCGACGGGTCGTCCTGGTTGACGGTCTTGGCGATGAGCCGGAGCCCGAGCACCCGCGTGTAGAAGTCGACGTTGCGCCGCGCGTCCCCCGTGAAGGCGGTGATGTGGTGCAGGCCGTCGAAGCGCATGGGGCGATGGTAGGCAGGTGACAGGGGCGTCACCGTCGCGTAGCGTCCGGGGCCATGCGGACTCCGAGGGTGGCGATCATCGGTGCCGGCATGTCCGGCATCGGCATGGCGGCGAAGCTGCGGATGGCCGGGATCGACACGTTCCACCTCTACGAGCAGTGGGACGACCTGGGCGGGACCTGGCACGCCAACCAGTACCCCGGCCTCAGCTGCGACGTCGCCTCGCGCAACTACCAGTACACGTTCGAGCCCAACCCGGACTGGACCCACGTGTACTCCTCGGGCCGCGAGATCTGGGAGTACCTGGACCGCGTCGCGCGCAAGTACCGCGTGCGCGAGCAGACCTCGTTCTCCACCAGGGTCGTCGAGGCCGACTGGACCGACGAGGGCCGCTGGCGCGTGCGTTCCGACGACGGCCGCGTCGAGGACTACGACTTCCTCATCACGGCGGCCGGCGGCCTGGTGCACACCCGCAGGCCCGACATCTCCGGCCTGGGCGACTTCGGCGGCGCGTGCTTCCACTCAGCCGAGTGGGACCACAGCGTCTCGCTCACCGGCAAGCGCGTCGGCGTGATCGGCACCGGCTCGACCGGGATGCAGATCACGCGCGCGGTGGCCCCGATCGCGGCCACGTACGAGCTCTACCAGCGCACGCCGCAGTGGATCGCGCCGCTGGGCAACCACCGGTACACGCCCTTCGCCAAGTGGCTGTACCGGCGCTTCCCGCAGCTCAACCAGCGCGCCTACGACTTCTACCGCTGGTTCTTCGAGGGGACCTTCGGGGTCGCCGTCGTCCAGCCCGGCTGGCAGCGCGAGATGATCGGCGGGCTCTGCCGGCTGCACCTGCGCAAGATCAAGGACCCCGAGCTGCGCCGCCGCTTCACGCCCGACTACGAGCCGATGTGCAAGCGGCTGGTCATGGGCACCGGCTTCTACGAGCAGTTCGACAAGCCGCACGTGCACCTGGTCGACCAGGGCATCGACCACGTGCAGGAGCGCGGGATCGTCACCGCCGACGGCGTCCTGCACGAGCTCGACGTCATCGTCCTCGCCACCGGGTTCGACGCCCACGCGTTCGTGCGCCCCACGGAGCTCGTCGGCCCCAGCGGGCTGCGGCTGTCGGACGTCTGGCAGCAGGAGCCGTTCGCCTATCGCTCGGTCGCGCTGCCCGGCTTCCCGAACGTGCTCATGCTGATCGGCCCGCACTCGCCGTTCGGCAACCAGTCGCTGTTCACCATCTCCGAGAACCAGCAGGACTTCGCGCTGGGCGTGATCGACGAGTGGCGCCGCGGCGAGATCGAGGCGGTCGCGCCGACGATGGAGGCGACCGAGCGCTACAACGCCGAGGTCCGCGCAGCGATGCCGAGCACCGTCTGGGCCACGGGCTGCCAGAGCTGGTACCTCGGCAAGGACGGCCTGCCGCACGCGTGGCCGTGGCGGGCCAGCCGCCACGCCGAGATCCTCCAGGGCCGCGAGCCCGGCGACTGGGAGGAGATCGGGGCGCCCGACCGCGAGCAGCCGCTCGCGCCGGCGTAGGCCTTACCGGCAGCTTGCCTGCGGATAGCCCGCAGGACACCGGCCGCGGCCTACGGTGCAGGCATGACCGCACGGACCCTCGCACTGCCCGCCACGATCGCGCTGCTGGCCGGCGGCGGCGCCTCCGCCGCCCTGGCCGACCGCGACCACCCCGAGGACGACGGCACCACCACCGCCACCACCCAGACGCAGACGACGCCCTCCTCCGGGGCGCCGCGCATCGTCGAGGGCGAGGTCGACGGGCTCTCCGGCCGGCGCCTGCGGCTGCGCATCGAGACGTCCGGCCGCGTGACCTCGGCGCGGTTGACCTACCGCGGCCGCACGTACGCGGCGCAGCGCACGACGCGCGGGTGGGCGCGCACCGTGGCGGCCCGCGGCGGCGACCACCTCGACGACCGGGTGGTGACGTTCCGCGCCCGCGCGTGCAACGCCGGCCGCTGCACGACGCGCACCTTCCGTGACGAGGGCTAGGCCGATGGGGTAGGACTTGACGCCATGGCGCTGCTCGAGCAGGTCACGGCCACGCCCAACTGGATGGGCGCCTTGGAGGTTGCGCTGCTGCGCCCGCCCGGTGTGCCGGAGCGGCGCAGCGGCGAGGACCCCTGGCAGATCCGCACCGGCCGCCCGCGCCGGATCTCCGACGATCTCGCCTGGTTTCGCGACGCCATGGACGAGCCGGACGACCACGGCCTGGAGACCCTGCCCGAGACGGCGACAGAGGGCGCGTGGCGCCCGGTCGACGAGGACCCGCTCGGCCGGCTGCAGCGCCTGCGCGAGCGCGGCGTGCTCGACGCCGCCGGCTTCCTGCTGCACGACTAGAGCCAGCCCGTGCGCTTGAACGCCACGCGCAGCGCGAGCGCCGTGGCGGCCATCAGGCTCAGCGCCATCGGGTAGCCGCCGACCCAGCCGAGCTCCGGCATGTGCTCGAAGTTCATGCCGTAGATGGAGGCGATGAGCGTCGGCACGGTGATGATGGCCGCGTAGCTGGAGACCTTGCGCACGACGTCGGCCTGCCGCTGGGAGGACAGCGCCAGGTTGGCGTGCATGATCCCGTTGAGCAGGTCCTGCTGGCCGAGCACCTCGTCGTGGATCCGGCGCACGTGGTCGAGCACGTCGCGGTAGAACGGGCGCAGCGGGTCCGGCACGCGCGAGCTGTTGGTCTCGACCGCCGTGAGCGGCTGCAGCAGCGGGTGCATCGCCCGGTAGAGGACGCTGAGCTCGCGGCGCAGGAAGTAGATGCGGGCGGTGACGCGCTCGTCGACGTCGTCGTCCTCGTCGAAGACGCTGTCCTCCACCTCGCCGATGTCCTGCTCGAGGCCGGCGACGACGGGGTCGTAGCCGTCGACGACGCGGTCCAGCACCTTCCACAGGACCGCGGCGGGCCCGTGGCACAGCAGCTCGGGGCGGGCCTCGAGGTCGCGGCGCGACTTGCGCAGGTCGGCCGGCTGGCCGTGGCGCACGACGACGACGTAGCCGCGGCCCAGGAGCAGTTGCAACTCGCCCGTGATGACCAGCTCGCGCTCGTCGTCGTACTCGGCGCTGCGCAGGATCACGAGGGTCTGGTCGCCGTGGGCCTCGACCTTCGGGCGTTCGTGCAGGGTCGCCGTGTCCTCCAGCGCGAGCTCGTGGATCCCGAAGATCCGCCCCACGCGGGCGAGCTCGCCCTCGTCGGGGTTCAGGAGTCCGAGCCACAGGAACCCGTCGTCCTCGAGCGTCCGGCAGGTCTCGATCTCGTCGAGGGTCAACGGCTCCGCCCGCTGGCGGACGCCGTCGCGATAGTGCGCGCAGTCGACGATCACGTCCGCGCGACGCTACCTGCCGGTTGCCAGGCGCCGCGGCGATGTGCCACCTTCTGCGGACAAAGGGGCCGCGACGGGACGCCGCGGGGAGGCAAGGGGAAGGACTGGGATGCGCATCAAGCTCGTCTCGCTGGAGGACGGCACCACCGCGTGCGGCTTTCGGAAGTTCGCCGCGTACGCGACGCAGCTCAACCCGGACACCACGGCGCACTTCGTGTCGACGAACCGCTGGGCCTCGATCGGCGCGGCGATCCGCGGGACGATGGGCGGCAAGCCCGACGACATCACCGAGGCGCAGGTCGACGAGATCGCCCGCGGGCTGACCGGCGCCGACCTCGTGGGGTACTCGTCGATGACGGGCTACTCGGAGCTGACCCGGCGGGTCGCCACCCGCCTGCGCGAGCTCGAGCCCGGCACCTACCAGGTGTGGGGCGGGATCCATCCGATCATCCACCCGCAGGACGCGATCACCGCGCCGGTGGACGCGATCTGCACCGGGGAGGGCGAGTTCGCCTTCGAGCAACTGCTCGGCCATCTCGAGGCGGGGACCGACCCGCGCGCCACGAGGAACTTCTGGTTCAAGGACGGCGACGAGGTCCGGCGCAACGGGTTCCTGCCGCTCATGTCCAGCGAGGACATGGAGCGGCTGCCCTTCTCGCTCTACGGCGCGCCGGGCGAGCAGGTCTACCGGCCGGGGCAGGGCTTCGCCGACATGGGCGTCGACGACTACCTCGACAACGACGGCCTGAGCTACACGGCGATCTGGTCGATCGGCTGCCCGTTCCACTGCACGTACTGCGGCAACACGGCCTTCATCGCCAACGACCGCACGTACAAGAAGATCCGCCACCCGTCGGCGCGCTACATCGTGGACGAGATCAAGGCGGTGCGCGACCGGTTCGGCCATCTCAGCCAGGTGTCGTTCCTCGACGACTCGTTCATGGCGATCCCGTACCGGCAGCTCGAGGAGTTCGCCGAGTTGTGGCGCGCGGAGCTCGACATCCCGTTCGCCGTCTACGGCGTGATCCCCAACTACGTCAAGCGCGACAAGTTCGACGTCCTCACCTGGGCGGGGATGAACCGCATCCGGATGGGCGTGCAGTCGGGCTCACGCCGGATCCTCGACTTCTACCAGCGCCCGTCGCCGCCCGAGAAGATCCTGGCGGCCGGCGAGGTCGCCGCGTCGTACGCGCCGAGGTTCCACATCCCGCCGACGTACGACGTGATCATGGATAACCCGATCGAGACGCGGCAGGACGTCGTCGACACGCTGCAGCTGTTCTACGACATGCCGCGGCCGTACACGCTGCTGATCTACTCACTGAAGGTCATCCCGAACACCGAGCTCGCCCGGTCGATGGAGGAGCAGGGCATCGACCTCGAGGAGATCGACAGCTCCTACCTGTGGATCCCGCCGCGCGCCGCCAACCTGCTGCTCTACGTGCTCGCGCTGTGGCGACCGCCGCGGTGGCTGTGGCAGCGGCTGCTGGCCCGCGTGCGCGCCAGCCACGAGCCCCAGCCGCTGTACCCGCGCCTGGGCATCGCGCTGCGCACGCTGTTCCTGGCCAAGCGCGCGCTGCTGCACCTGCGGGTCATGGACTTCTCGATCATCCCGGGGCGCTCGGGCTGGCTGGCCTGGCGGCTGGGCCTCGTGGGCCTCTGGCGCCGGCGGATGTGGAAGCGCCCGCCGCGGCCGGCGCCCAAGCCCAGGCCGTCGCGCGGCGAGATCACGCTCCCGCTGGCCGACGCGGCGTAACGCGCGGGCTCAGTGGGCCAGCCGCGGCAGCACGCGGTCCAGCCACACCGGCATCCACCAGTTCCAGCGGCCCGCCACGCGCATGAACGCCGGGACGAGCGCCGCGCGCACGATCGTCGCGTCGATCAGCACGGCCGCCGCCAGGGCGAAGCCGAACTGCTTGATCTCCGGCGCGCGCGCCAGCATGAACGACGAGAAGATCACGACCATGATCGCCGCGGCGCTCGTTACGACGCCGCCAGTGCGCTGCAGGCCGAGGGCCACCGCGTCGGTCGTCGAGCCGAGGCGGTCGTACTCCTCGCGCATGCGCGTGACCATGAAGACCTCGTAGTCCATGGAGAGGCCGAAGACGATCATGAACAGCGTCAGCGGCATCCAGGACTGGATGTAGCCGGGCGACGTGAAGTCGAGCACCTGCTCGCCGAGGCCCTCCTGGAAGACCAGGACCAGCAGGCCGAAGGCGGCGGCCAGGCTCAGCAGGTTGGCGATGATCGCCTTGAGCGCGAGCAGCGGGCTGCGGAAGACCATCAGCAGGACGAGGAAGCACAGCACGAGCGCCATGCCGACGACCAGCGGCGTGCCGGCGTCCATCTCGTCGGTGAAGTCGATGCTCTCCGCCGTGTAGCCGCCGACGAGGATCCGCTCGTCGAACTCCGAGAGCTCGGCGCGCAGCTCGTGCACGGCGCGCTCGGCCGCGGGTGAGTCGACTGCGACCGTGGGCGCGGCGGAGACGAGCGCGGCACCGTCGCCCAGCGGCGTCGCGCGGACGCCCGCGAAGCGCTCGTCGGCCTCGAGTGCCGCGCGCGCGGCCCGGGCCGCCGCGCCGTCGGCGGCGGCGACCTCGACCGGCGACAGCGCCAGCTCGGGGAAGTGCTCCTCCAGCGCGGCGAGCGCGCGCCCCGACGGTTCGCCCCGCAGCGCGGCCGCGTTGAGGTCGTTGCCCTCCTCCAGCGAGACCACCGGGATCGCCGCGCCGAGCAGGAGCACCACGGCGAGGCCGAGGACGAGCCACGGGCGGCGCATCACCCGCCGCGACCACGCCTCCCAGCGCCCGCCGGTGGCCGTGGCGCGCCGGCGCCGCCCGCCCTTGTCGATGCGGTCGCCCAGGGCCACGAGCAGCGCGGGCAGCAGCGTGATGGCGGCCAGGACGACGATGACCAGCACCGCGACGGCGCCGACCGCCGTCTCGGCGAAGAACGGCATGCCGGTGAACGCCAGCGGCGCGAGGCAGACGGCGACCGCCGCGCCGCTGAAGACGACGGTCCGCCCGGCGGTGGCCATGGTGCGGGCGATGGCTTCGGTGTCGCCGTCCCCGCGCTCGCGCTCTTCGCGGTAGCGACGGACGATCAGCATCGCGTAGTCGATGCCGACGCCCAGGCCGACCATCGCGACGATGTTCTCGACGAAGATGTTGAAGCTCGTGAAGAGCGACAGGAAGCCCAGGAAGCCGAAGGTCGTCAGCAGGCCCGCGACCGCCACCAGGATCGGCAGCCCCGCGGCGACGAGGCCGCCGAGGGCGAAGAGCAGGACGGCGAACGCCAGCGGGACGCCGACGGCCTCGGAGACGACGAGGTCCTCCTCCTCGACGCGTAGGAGGTCGGCGAAGAGGGGCGACGTCCCCGTGAGGTCCAGCTCGACGCCGGGCCCGGCGACCTCGTCGACACGGTGCTGGAGCGCCTCGGCGGCATCCTGGCGGTCGCCCGTCGCGCCGTCGAGGCCGACGATGGCGTAGGCCGCCCGGCCGTCGCGCGCCAGGACGGGGGCGCTGACGCCGGTCACGGTCGCGTGGCCGGCGATGGCTCCCGCCGCGCGGCGCATCGTGGCCCGCAGGCGGTCGGGGTTCGGCTGCGCGCTGACCGCGACGAGCGAGGCCCGCTCGGCCGGCCCGCCCGCGTCGCGCACCGCCTCCAGCGCGGCGGCCGACTCCGAGCCCGGCGTCTCGTAGCCGATGCCCTCGAGGTTCGAGCGGAACGTGGGGACGAGCACCAGTGCGCCCGCGACGATCGCCAGCGACGCCCACAGCGCCGCCTTCCTCCTGCGCGCCATCAGCCGCGCCAGCCGCTCGAGCCACCCCACGGCCGACACCCTATCCCGACAGACTGTCCGCCGCGGCCTGCCGGCTCGGCGCGGGACCCCTCCCACGCCGGTTTGCTTGCATAGACAACGACCCATGGCCGTGCCTGCCCTCGATGTCCGCCAGCTCACCAAGACCTACGACGGGGGCTTCACTGCCGTCCAGGGCCTCGACCTGACCGTCCCCGACGGGGCGTTCTTCGGGCTGCTCGGGCCCAACGGCGCGGGCAAGACGACGCTGATCAGCGCCGTCTGCAACCTCATCCGCATCACGTCGGGGGAGATCGACGTCTTCGGCGTCGCGCACCACGAGATGGACGCCCGCCGCGCGATCGGCCTCGCCGAGCAGGACGTCAACCTCGACCGCTTCCTCGACGTGGAGGAGACGCTCGTCTACCACGGCGGCTACTTCGGGATGTCGCGCGCCCACGCGCGGCGCCGGGCCGCCGAGATGATGGACGTCTTCGACCTGCGCGCGAAGGCGAAGGTGCGCGCCCCGATGCTGTCGGGCGGCATGCGCCGGCGCCTGCTGCTGGCCCGCGCGCTGATGCACGAGCCGCGCCTGTGCATCCTCGACGAGCCGACGGCCGGGGTGGACTTCGAGCTGCGCCAGGAGCTGTGGAGCTACATCCGCCGGCTGCACGGCGAGGGCACCACGATCCTCCTCACGACGCACTACCTCGAGGAGGCCGAGGAGCTGTGCGAGGAGATCGCGCTGATCCGCGGCGGTGAGGTCCTCGCGCGCGACACCGCCGACGGCCTGCGCGCCGCCTACGACGCGCGCACGCTGACCGACGTCTACGTCAAGGCGACGGCGGCATGAGCCGGGGCCTGGTCGCGCTCAGCGCGCGCGAGGCGCACCGCGTCCTGAAGCTGTGGACGCAGACGGTCGCCGCGCCGATCATCAGCTCCTTTTTGTTCATCGCGGTCTTCGGCCTGTCGCTGGGCGGGCGCATCCGCGAGATCGACGGCGTGCAGTACGAGGTCTTCATCGTCCCCGGCCTGCTCGTCATGGCGATGATCCAGGCCGCCTACGCCAACAACTCCGCGACAGTGTTCCAGGCGCGCTTCGACCGCTACCTCAACGACGTGCTGTCGGCGCCCATGAAGGGGTGGGAGGTCAACCTCGCGCTGTCGCTGGGCGGGATCGTGCGCGCGCTGCTCATCGGGACCGGCCTGCTGCTGGCGTCCATCGCCGCCGTCGACGTCCCGGTCCGCGAGCCGCTCGTGCTCATCGCGGCGCTCGTCCTCGCGCTCACGCTGTTCGCCTCCTTCGGCGTGATCGTCGGCGTCTACGCGCAGAGCTGGGACCACACCGCGTTCATCCAGAACATCGTGATCCTGCCGCTGAGCTTCCTGGGCGGTGTCTTCTACTCGGTCGACCTCCTGCCCAGCCCGTGGGAGGAGATCAGCCACGTCAACCCGATCTTCTACCTCGTCTCGGCGGTGCGCCACGGGTTCCTGGGGGCCAGCGACGTGGACCCGCTGCTGTCGCTGGCGG
>DASPKC010000298.1:0-4908 GCA_035628295.1 Baekduia sp. | reverse complement strand
GGATCACCTCGTAGCCGCGGAAGAGCGTCGCCTGCGTGCGCGCGTCGAGGTAGGTGCCGTCCTGGAGGTTGGCGGCGATGTTCAGCGCGACGGCGCCCGCGACCCGGGTGATCGGGTCCATGTTGTGCTCGCGGACGTGGCCGTTGGCGGCCACGAGGCGCTCGATCTGCTCGCGCTGCTCGTCGTTGGACAGCCCGGCGTCGGGCTTGCTCACCGTCACCGAGTAGGGATCGGGGATGCCGCCCCGCAGCGTGGCCGCACCGCGCTCGTCGAACTCGATCGGCAGGTTCTTGAAGCACATGGGCTAGCGCTCCTGCCCGCGGCCCTGCTCGTCCTCGCCGCCCGGCAGCCGGCGGTCGAGCTCCGGGTCCTTGGCCAGGGTGAGCTCCTCGCGCTTGCCCCACACGTCGGCCTTGCGGCGGGCGCCGTCGGTCGACTGGCGTACGCGGTCGTAGAACTTGTGGCCGATGTCCTGGACGCCGCCCGGGTCGCGGTGCTCGCGCGCCCACCCGGTCGGGACGTGGCGCTCGAGGTCCCAGCGCACCTCGCGGTTGAGGTGGTGGTTGCTGTAGCCGCGCAGGGAGCGGATGAACCCGCCGGTGATGCGCGAGATCGTGGTCGACACCATCGCTCCGGGCGGCGTCTTGTAGAACGGCGTGAACTTGTCGGGGAAGCCCGGCATCGTGCAGCCGATGCAGGCGCCGCCGGTGTTCATGCAGCCGCCCACGTGGTTGATGGCGCCGCGCGAGGTGATGTTGCAGTTGACGACCGGGCCCCAGCAGCCGAGCTCCACGAGGCACTCCTTGTCGCCGAACTCGCGGGCGAAGCGCCCCTCCTCGTAGTACGAGCCGCGGGTGCAGTGGCGGTGCACCGTCTCGGCGAACTGCCATGCGGGCCGGCCGAGCTCGTCGAACTCGGGCAGCGGCCCGAAGCCCTGCAGGAAATAGACGACCGCCGCCACCGCCTCGGTGAAGTTGTCGCCGATCGGCGGGCAGCCCGGGATGTTCACGACGGGCACCCCGAAGGTGCTGCGGTAGTCCTGGCCCAGGAAGTCCATGAGGCTCATGGCGCCCGTCGGGTTGCCGGCCGCCGACGGGATGCCGCCCCACGTGGCGCAGGTGCCGATCGCGATCATCGCCGCGGACCCGGGCGCCAGGCGCGCGATCCACTCCTCCGCGGTGACGGTGCGGTGCTCGCCGTCCGGACCCCACGGCTCCTCCCCCTGGCCCGACCAGTAGCCGCCGTAGGCGTGCGCGATGGTCTCGTCGGCGATGGAGCCCTCGAGCACCACGACGTACGGCGCATCGAGGGTGCCGTCGATCGCCCGCTCCGCCGCCCGCTCGTACGCCGGACCGGACTCCAGGTTGAGCACCGGGTGGTGCACGACGACGCGCGGCAGGCCGGGGTGCGCGCCCATCATGAGGCCTTCGAGCGTCGGTGCCTGCGCGCCGGTGACGGCCACGCTGCAGCCGTCGCAGCTCATCCCGGCGAACCAGAAGAGGTGCACCTTCTCGATGGGCCCCAGCCGCGTCGTCTCGTCGGCGATGGCGTGCGGCTCCAGGGCCTCCTCCATCGTCATCCGGGCCGGCGAGCCGAAGTCGCCGAGGTCCGGGTTGAAGCGGTCCACGGGCCCGAGCACCTCGAGCAGTCGCTCGGCCGGCGTCCTCTCCGAAGTCCTCGTCGCCACAGCGATTCTCCCCGCGTCGGCCTGGTGCACGCCCGGTGGACCGGCGTGCTGTGTGTGTGGTACATCTACCCCGCGCGAGCGGCCCGGTCAACTTCGGGGAGGACGCTGTGACGAAGAGCTTCAGGTGCGAGGACGCCGGCGTCGTCTGCCGGGCGAAGGTCACCGGCGAGACCGAGGAGGAGGTCCTGCGCAAGGCCGTCGAGCACGCCCGCGACGCGCACGGCGTCGACCTGACGCAGTCGACCACCCTCGCCCGCTACGCCCGTTCGCTCATCCGCGACGAGGCCGCGCAGCGATGAGCGCGCTGGCGCTGTCCAGCGGCTGGTACATCGGCTGGGCCGTGGGGCTCGTCGTGGTCCTGATCGCGGCGGGCCTGCTGCTCACCGTCATCGCGCTCGGTCAGCGCATCACGCGCCAGGCGCAGGACATCACCCGCGCGCTGGAGGGCACGCAGCGCAACACGCAGGCGCTGTGGGAGGTCCGCGCGACCAACCACGCGATCGACCGGATCACGCGGCGGCTGGCGCGCGCCCGGGAGCTGCTGGCGCGATGACGCTCGCGATCTCGACCGGGCTGGCGATCCTGGCGCTCTTCGGCCTCGCGGTCGGCCTCGTCGTGCTGGGCGTCGTCGTGATGCTCTTCCTGCGCATCCTCTGGCCGGCCAAGGAGATCGACGCGTACGCGGGCGACATCCTGCAGGCGGGTGTCGGCATCGCGACGAACCTCGACGGCGTGGAGCGCCTGACCCAGACGCGGTCGCTGGCCACCGCGGTGCCGGGGCTCGCCGTCGCGTACCTGCGCAAGCTGGGGCTGGTCCGATGACGCTGCTGGCGATGTCCGACAACCAGACCGCGTGGTGGATCACGCTCGCCGTCGGCCTCGTCGTCGCCCTCGTCGTCTGGGCGCTGCTGGAGAAGCTGCGCCGGACGGTCAACGAGATCGACGCCGGCGTCTCGCAGCTGTGGGGCACCGGCAAGCGCGTCGCCCAGAACACGCAGACGACGCACCTGCTCGGGACGACCGTGCAGCGCGGGTCCGAGCTCGCCGAGGAGGTCGAGCGCCACCGTCAAGCCGCAAGGAGCGGGCCATGAACACCGTCCTGATCGTCCTCACGCTCGTCGAGGTGCTCCTGCTCGTCGTCGTCCTGGCGGGCTACCTCATCGCCATCGCCAGCACGCTGCGCCGGATCTCCTCCACGCTGGGGCTCGTGACGTTCGGGGTGCGCGCCATCGAGTCGCAGACCGAGCCGCTGGGGCGGGTGCTGGGGGACGTCAACGGCGCCCTGGAGCAGGTCGCCGGCGCGCTGCAGGAGGTGGTGGGCGACGCGCCGGACGCGACGTCGCCCGCGGCCACGACCACGGACGGCGGGACCGGTTCGATCGCAGCGACCGACCTCCCCCGGCCGACGACGCCCTAGCCCGGTGGAGCTCGCCGCGCCGCCGGGCGTCGAGCGCCGCCGCATCGCCGTCTCGGGCATCGTCCAGGGCGTCGGCTTCCGCCCCTTCGTCCACGAGCTCGCGCTGCGCCACGGCCTGGTCGGCGCGGTCTGCAACACCGGCGCGGGGGTCGAGGTCGAGGTGCAGGGCGCGGCGCACGCGCTGGAGGCGTTCGTCGCGCAGCTGGTCTCCGGCGCGCCCGCCGCCGCCGTCGTCGAGGACGTCGTCCAGGTCGCCGTCCCCGTGCGCGCCGGCGCGGGTTTCCGCATCGGCCCCAGCCGCCCGGGTCCGCGCGCGCCGGCCGTCGGCCCGGACCTCGCGACCTGCGACGCCTGCCTGCGCGAGCTGTTCGACCCGGCCGACCGCCGCCACCGCTACCCCTTCCTGACCTGCACGGCGTGCGGCCCGCGCTTCACGATCACCCGCGCCGTGCCCTACGACCGCGAGCGCACGACCCTCGCGGGCTTTGCGCTGTGCGCCGCGTGCCGCGCCGAGTACGAGGATCCGGCCGACCGGCGCTTCCACGCCGAGGCGATCGCCTGCCCGGCGTGCGGGCCGCGGCTGTCCATGCCCCTCGAGGACGCGGTGGCGGTGCTGCGCGACGGCGGCATCGTGGCCGTCAAGGGCCTCGGCGGCTACCACCTCGCCTGCCTGGCCGGCGACGAGGCGGCGGTCGCGCGGCTGCGGGAGCGCAAGCAGCGCGACGACAAGCCGTTCGCCGTCATGGCCGCCGATCCGCACCCGCTCGTCCACGCCGGAGCCGCGGCGCTGGCGCTCCTGCGCTCGCCGGCACGGCCGATCGTCCTGCTGCCGCGCCGCGACGACGCCGCCGTCGCGTCCGGCGTGGCCCCGCGTGCCCCGCGCCTCGGCGTGCTGGCGCCGTACACGCCGCTGCACCACCTCCTGCTGCACGACGTCGGCGCGCCGCTGGTGATGACCAGCGGCAACCGCTCCGACGAGCCCATCGCCATCGACGACGACGACGCGCGCCGGCGCCTGGGTGCGATCGCCGACGCGTTCCTGGCCCACGACCGGCCGATCCACCGCCGCTGCGAGGACTCGGTCGTGCGCCCGACCGTGGCGCTGCGCCGCTCGCGCGGCCACGCCCCGGGGGCGCTGGGGCTGCCGGTCACATCGCACCCGCCGCTCGTCGCCGCGGGCGGCGAACTGAAGAGCACGTTCTGCGTGGCGGCCGGCGGCCGCGCGTTCCTGTCGCCGCACCTCGGCGACCTGGACTGCGAGCCGGCGTACCGGGCGTTCCGCGAGGACCTGCGGCTCTACCTCGACATGCTCGGGGTCGTGCCGGAGGTCATCGCCCACGACCTGCACCCCGGCTACCTCGCCACCCGCTGGGCGCTGGACCAGGACGCCGAGCCGGTGGGCGTCCAGCACCACCACGCGCATGCCGCGGCCTGCCTGGCCGAGCATGGGCTCGAGGGACCGGCGCTCGCGGTCGTCTTCGACGGCACGGGCCTCGGACCGGACGGCACGCTGTGGGGCGGCGAGGTGCTGCGCTGCGACCTGGCGGGCTTCGAGCGCGTCGCGCACCTCGACCCGGTGCCGCTCCCCGGCGGCGAGGCGGCGATCCGCCAGCCGTGGCGCACCGCCGCCGCGTACCTCGAGGCGGCCGGCCGACCGGTCCCGTTCGAGCGCTGGCGCACGGTCCGCCCGAGCCTCGCGGTCAACGCGCCGCGCTCCAGCGGCGCCGGCCGGCTGTTCGACGCGGTCGCCGCGCTGCTCGGCGTCCGCCACGAGGTGACCTACGAGGGCCAGGCCGCCGATGGC
>DASPKC010000297.1:0-2233 GCA_035628295.1 Baekduia sp. | reverse complement strand
GGCGGGCCTCGCGATCATCGACAAGCGCCGCCCAGCGCCGAACGTCGCCGAGGTCATGAACGTGATCGGCGACGTCAAGGGGCGGGACGCGATCATCGTCGACGATCTCATCGACACGGCCGGCACGCTCTGCGCCGCGGGGCAGACGGTGCTCGACGCAGGCGCTCGGCGCGTCTACGCGGCCGCCACGCACCCCGTGCTGTCCGGTCCGGCCTACGAGAACCTCCGCCAGGCGAGCTTCGAGCAGATCGTCGTGACCGACACGATCCCGCTGCGCCCCGGCGCGCCGGGCAACATCCAGCAGCTCAGCTGCGCCGAGCTGCTGACCGACTCGATCCGCCGCATCTTCACCGACGACTCGGTCTCCGAGGTCTTCGGCGGCGAGAACCAGCTGTTCTGAGCAGCCGATGACTGCCACGGCCGCGGCGGTCCTGATGGAGCGCCTCGGCCTGACCGAGGACGAGCTGTGCGCCGCGCTCGGGGCCGACCCGCTGAGCGTGATCTCCGGCGACCTCGAGGACAAGCCGCAGCTGCCGATCCTGCTGGCCCTCACCGAGGAGGCCGCCCAGCGCGTCCACCCGGACGCGCTGCGGCGCTGGCTGCGCACGAGCGGCCCCGCGGGGCGGCCGCTGGACCACCTCGTCGCGCAGGACTACGCGGCGTTCGAGGACGCGCTGGACGCCCTGGCCCGGCGCGGCTTCGTCATCCGCCGCCCGAGCTGACCGCCAGCGTGCACAAGTGCACCGGGACGGTGCAGATGTGCACCCTGGCGCCGGGTGCGACCCCGCCGCTGACTACCGGACGGCCTCGGCGGCCTGCGACTTCTCGGTCGTCTTGTCGCCCGGCCAGAAGCCCGTCAGGTGCTCGAAGCCGCGGGCGCCGGCGCGGTCGACGACCGCGCGCGTGGCCTTGAACGTGGCGCCCTGGACGACCGCGGCGCCGACGACCTTGGGCCACGTCGTCTGCTTGGTGGTGGCCTTCGGCGGCTCCTCCTTGTCGAAGATGCCCCAGACCACGTTGAAGATCTTGCTTGCCACGAAGCCCGAGAGGAGCCCGAGGACGATGCCGAACGGCTTGTAGATGAGCTTCATGTCGAGTGGTTCCTCCTGGATTCTGGCCGAGCGGTCGATCACCATGAGTACCCGACTGCGAAAGGCTGACGCCGATCGGGTAGGACACCGCTCGAGGAGAACAGCATGGACGATCAGCGACCGCCGGAACAGGACCCCTCCGCCGAGGAGCTCCTGCAGCGCGCGCTCATCGACCCGCAGGCCGCCGTAGCGATGGCGCTGAAGGTCGACGGGCTCGCCCTCGCCGAGGCGCTGACGGTCGTCTTCCACGGCCGTCTCGACCTCGGGACCATCCAGACCTACGTGGCCAACGGGCGCCACGGCGAGGGCGATGCGCTCGGCGCGTCGAGCCTGCTGCGGGTCCCGTGCGACCTGGACCTCGGCGAGGCCGGGGACCGCGACGAGGCCGAGGCCGCCTACGTCGAGCAGGCCCGGGCGCTGCGCGACGCGCTCGTCGCCGCCGACACCGTGCTGGCGGTCTGGCGCGAGCCGCTGGCGGCGGTGGCCGAGCACCACGTGCAGCTCGACCGCTCCACCGAGCTGCGCACCGCGCTGCCCGCGCACCGGCTGATGCCGCTCGCGCTCGTTGCGCCGGAGCGCCAGCTCGTGGTGACCGTCGTCTGCGGCGCGCGGCCGCTGTCCGAGGGCCGGCCACCGATGGGCATCGCCTGCGCCCAGCAGGACGTGGCGCACGTCTACCCGCTGCCCGACGACCCGGAGCGCTGCCTCGAGGACTTCCTGGAGCGCGCCGCCGAGCACGCCCGCCGGACCGCCGACCGCCTCGGGCGCCAGGAGCAGAGCGTCCGGCGGTTCATGGAGCTCAACGGCGGCGACTTCGCGGACACCGCGTAGCGCGTCGCCTGCGGGCGGCGCGCCCCGCTAGCGTGCCGCGCCCGTGACCCGCCGCCGCCGTCGCGTCCTGCTCGCCGCCGCCGTCCTGGTCTTCCTCGTGGTCTCGGCCGGGCTGGCGCGGGTGCTCGCGGTCGAGGGCCAGGAGCGCGACGCGATCCTCGACCTCCTGCGCGCGCAGGCCCGCGGCGACGCCACGGCGGTGCTCGAGCAGCTCGACGCCTGCGATGCGCGGTGCACCCGCGACGTCCGGGCCGCGGTGGCGCGGGTCGCCGGACCCGGGGACGTCAAGCTCGTGCGGCTGGACTCCGGCA
>DASPKC010000296.1:0-2761 GCA_035628295.1 Baekduia sp. | reverse complement strand
AACGGTTCGAGATGCGCACCCAGGCCGACTCGCTGGACGTGTACCGGATCCTGCGGACCACCAACCCGAGCCCGTACATGTACCTGCTGCGGCTCGACGGCTTCGACATCGTCGGATCCAGCCCGGAATCCCTGGTCACGGTCAGGGACGGGATTGCGACGACGCACCCGATCGCCGGGACCCGCTGGCGCGGGGTCGACGCCGACGAGGACGCGATCCTGGAGAAGGACCTGCTCGCCGACGAGAAGGAGCGCGCCGAGCACGTCATGCTCGTCGACCTCGGCCGCAACGACCTCGGGCGCGTGTGCGAGTACGGCTCGGTGGAGGTCGACACGTTCATGGCGATCGAGCGCTATTCGCACGTGATGCACATCGTCTCGAGCGTGTCGGGCACGCTGCGCGAGGGCGTGGGGCCGATGGACGCGCTGCGCTCGATCCTGCCGGCGGGGACCCTCAGCGGCGCCCCGAAGGTGCGGGCCATGGAGATCATCGACGAGCTCGAGCCCGTCAAGCGCGGCGGCTACGGCGGCGCGATCGGCTACCTGGGCTACACCGGCGACCTGGACACCTGCATCCACATCCGCACGGTCGTCATCAAGGACGGGGTGGCCCACATCCAGGCCGGCGGCGGGACGGTGGCCGACGCCAAACCGGCCTACGAGTTCGAGGAGTCCGTCAACAAGGCCCGTGCGGTCAAGGGCGCCATCGAGCTGGCCGCGCGCCAGCCGGACTGGCCGTAGCCGCGGGTATCGTCCGCCGCCGTCCCATGACCCGCGTCCTGGTCATCGACAACTACGACTCGTTCACCTACAACCTCGTCCAGTACCTGGGCGAGCTGGGAGCCGACCTCGAGGTCGTGCGCAACGACGTCGAGGACGTCGACGCGCTGCTGGCCCGCCGGCCCGACCGGGTCGTCGTGTCGCCGGGGCCGTGCACGCCCGCGGAGGCCGGCGTGTCCATGGAGGCCATGCGCCGCTTCCCCGAGGCCGGCGTCCCGACCCTCGGCGTCTGCCTGGGCCACCAGTCCCTGGCCCAGGAGTTCGGGGGCACCGTGATCCGCCACGAGCCCGTGCACGGCAAGACGACCACGATCGAGCACGACGGCCGCGGCGTGTTCGCCGGCATGCGCGGCGCCCTGACGGTCGGGCGCTACCACTCGCTGGTGGTGCGCGAGGAGGACCTCCCGGAGGACTTCGAGGTCACGTCGCGCGGCGGCGGCGTGGTGATGGGCATCCGCCACCGGACGCTGCCGGTCGAGGGCGTGCAGTTCCACCCGGAGTCGGTCCTGACCGAGCGCGGCAAGGAGATGCTGGCCAACTTCCTGGGTCAGGAGACGGCGTGAAGGACGAGGTCCTGACCGGCGCCATCGACGCGCTGGCCTCGCGGCGCGACCTCAGCGCCGACCAGGCCGGTGCGGTCCTCGCGCGGATCATGGCCGGCGACGCGTCCGAGACGCAGATCGCCGCGTTCCTCATCGCTCTGCGCACCAAGGGCGAGACCGCCGAGGAGATCACGGGCCTGGCGCGGACGATGCGCGACTTCGCCACGCCGGTGCGGTCCTCGCGGCAGGACCTCCTGGACACCGCGGGCACCGGCGGAGGGCGGCCGACGTTCAACGTCTCCACCACGGCGGCGTTGATCGCCGCGGGCGCCGGCTGCGCGGTGGCCAAGCACGGCAACCGCTCCGCCACGAGCCTGAGCGGCAGCGCGGATCTCCTGGAGGCGCTCGGGGCGCGGCTGGACCTCGACCCCGAGGCGGTCGGGCGCTGCATCGACGAGGCGGGCTTCGGGTTCATGTTCGCCCCGGCCCACCACGCGGCCACGCGCTTCGTCGTGCCGGTGCGCCGCGACCTGGCCGTCCGCACCATCTTCAACTTCCTCGGGCCGCTGACGAACCCGGCGGGCGCGCGGCGCCAGCTGGTGGGCGTGTCGGACCTCGCGTACGTCGAGGTGCTGGCCGCGGCGCTGGCGCGCCTCGGCGTCGACCGCGCGTTGGTAGTTTCGAGCGAGGATGGGTTGGACGAGATGAGCACGTCGGGCCCCACCCACGTGGTGGAGGTGGACGGCGGCGAGCTCCGGCGCTTCGTCGTGCGACCGCAGGACGCCGGCCTCCCGGAGGCCTCGCAGGACGCCGTGCGCGGCGGGAGCCCCCAGGACAACGCGGCGATCACCCGCGCGATCCTCGAGGGCGAGCCCGGTCCGCGCGCCGACCTGGCGCTGCTCAACGCCGGCGCGGCGATCTATGCCGCAGGCCGCGCCGACTCGATCGCCGACGGCGTGGCCGCGGCGCGCGAGGCGGTCGCCTCCGGCGCGGCCGGGCGGGCGCTCGAGGCCTACGTCCTGCTCAGCGGGGGGCTCGCGCGCGCATGAGCGTCCTGGATCGCATCGTCGAGACCACCCGCGAGGACGTGCGCCGCCGCCGCGAGCGCATCCCGCTGGCCGACCTCGAGGCGCAGCTGTCGGGCCGCCCGGAGGACCGCCCCTTCGCCGAGGCGCTGCTACGCCCCGGCATCTCGGTCATCGCCGAGCACAAGCGCGCGAGCCCGTCGGCGGGCCCCATCCGCGAGGGATCGACCGTCACGGAGATCGTCCAGGCCTACGAGCGCGGCGGCGCCGCGGCGCTGAGCGTCCTGACCGAGGGCCGGCACTTCGGGGGCGCGCTGAGCGACCTCGAAGAGGCGCGCGCCTCGACCCGGCTGCCGATCCTGCGCAAGGACTTCGTCGTCGACCCCTACCAGGTGGTGGAGTCCGCCGTGGCCGG
>DASPKC010000295.1:0-11221 GCA_035628295.1 Baekduia sp. | reverse complement strand
CTGGGCCGCGGGCTTCTTCGCCGCGCCGTTCTGGGCGGCGGCCTTCGGCTTGGGCTTCCCCGTGAGCGCAGCGTCGGCGAGCTTCTCGTCCACGGCGGTCGCGGCAGCCTTGACATCGAGGCCGTAGCCCTGAAGGCGCTTCAGCACCTCAGGTACTGGCATCTGGTACTGCTTGGCTAGCTCGTGGACGCGCTTCTTGGCCATGTGCTGTGAAAGGTTAGCTCCGCGGGGCATGCCGCCCCGCGCTCGGGATGATGATGTTCGGCCTCCGGCCTCACGTGAACGTTCGCTGCGCGAACTGCTTGGTGTCCTCTGGGATGGTCACGGGCGCCTTCAGGGCCCGCTGGAAGCCGCGGCGGGCGACCGCGGCGTCGAAGCAATCCCGTGTCCGGTGCACCCAGGAGCCGCGACCGGGCAGTCGCGCTTCAGGATCGGGCACGAGGCGACCCTCCACGGTAGCGAAGCGGTGGAGCAGCGTCCGCGGGGCGCGCTCGCCGCAGCCCGCGCAACGGCGGATCGGCTCGTGGCTCAGGCCCGCCCGACGACGTCGGTGTCCTTGCCCTCGAGCGCCTGGTGGGAGTCGAGCCCGCAGTAGCGCGAGCCGGGCAGCGCGGCGTTCGGGCAGCGGCGGCCGTTGGCCAGGATCGCGTGGCAGCGGCCGCCCAGCTCCTCGCCCTCCTCCTCGTAGCCGCTCTCGCTCTCCTGCTTGGAGAACTCGGTCTCGGACCGGATGTCGACGCGCCAGCCGGTGAGGCGGGCGGCGAGCCGCGCGTTCTGGCCCTCGCGGCCGATCGCCAGCGAGAGCTGGTCGTCGGGCACGATCACCGTCGCCTGCTTGCCCTCGTCGTCGACCAGCACCTCGCGCACGCGCGCGGGGCTGAGCGCCTTCGCGACGAAGCGGGCGGGCTCCTCGTTGTAGGGGATGATGTCGATCTTCTCGCCGCGCAGCTCGGAGACGACCATGCGCACGCGCGAGCCTCGCGGGCCCACGCAGGCGCCGACCGGGTCGACGCCGTCGGCGTGCGACACGACCGCGATCTTCGAGCGGTAGCCGGGCTCGCGGGCGACGTTGGCGATCTCCACCAGGCCGTCGGCGATCTCCGGGACCTCGAGCTCGAACAGCTTCTTGATCAGCTCCGGGTCGCGCCGGCTGACGATGATCGAGGGGCCCTTCGCGCTGGGCGAGACCTCCTTGATGACCGCCTTGACGCGCTGGGAGTGGTCGTAGCGCTCACCGTCGACCTGCTCGGAGCGGGGCAGGAGCGCCTCGACGCGCTCACGCAGCTGCACGAGCGTGTAGCGGGAGTCGGACTGCTGGACGATGCCGGTGATCAGCTCGCCCACGCGGTCGCGGTACTCCTCGAACATCATGTCGCGCTCCGCCTCGCGGATGCGCTGGAGGATCACCTGCTTGGCCGTCTGCGCCGCGATGCGCCCGAAGTCCTCTGGCGTGTCGTCGATCTCCTCGATGCGGTCTCGGTGCTCCTCGAACTTCGCCGGGTCGATCTCCGGCTCCGCGGGCTCCACGCGCTCCCCGGTCTCGGGATCGATGTAGGACTCCTCCTCGACCGTCTGGATGAGGAGCTCCTGCTCGAGGTCCTTCGGGATGCGGTAGCGCATGACCACGAAGTCGCCGGTCTCATCGTCGACGTCGACGCGCGCGTACCGCGCGGCGCCGGGAAGCTTGCGGTAGGCCGAGAGCAGCGCGTCCTCCAGCGCCGCCATCAGCTTCTCCGGCGCGATGTTCTTCTCGCGCCCCAGGGTGGTCATCGCCTCGAGGATCTCGCGGGACATTCGTTCTCCTCCTCTACTCCGCGACCAGGGTCGAACGGGAGATGTCGCGGTACGGGATGGCCACGAGCGCGGGCGGGCTGCCGTCCGCGGCGATCGTGACCTCGTCGTCGGACGCGCCGACCAGCTCGCCCGTGAAGGTCCGGTGGCCCTCGCGCGCCTCGCGCAGGCGGACCCGGGCGCGGCGGCCGACGAAGCGGCGGAAGTGGTCGGGCTTGGACAGCGGGCGCTCCGGCCCGGGGGACGACACCGTCAGCGCGTAGTTCTCGCGCAGTTCGGGCAAGGCGAGGGTGACGGTCTCGCAGAGGTCGAGCGTCACCCCGTCGGGATGGTCGATGTAGACCTCGACCGTGTCCCCCACCACGTGCGCGAGCAGGACTTCGACGTCGGGCACGCGCTCGGCGAGCCGGGTCTCCACCTCCTGCTGAATGGCGCTCGTGGTCATGGCATCTCCCTGGAAAATGAAAGAAGTGGGCGAGCGCCCACTTCCGGTACGGCACCCGCCGGAGCGGCGGGGGAAGCTGTGCAGGGGACGATAGCACCGTGACCCCTTCCGTCGTGGACCTCGTGCTGCAGGACAGCGGCGCCCCGTGGCGCTCCCAGGCGCCCGGCGAATGGGGTCTGTCGCTGCCCGACGTCGACGGCTGGCCGCTCGACATCGGGCTCCGGCTCACCGGCACGGTGCCCGAGCTCCTGCGCATCCAGGCCGAGGCCTGCGGCCCGGCGGGCGCGCCGGATCCGCACTGGCTGCTGCACCGCAACCGCCTCGGCGAGCTCGTGCGCTACACGCACTCGTCGGCGGGCGCGGTGTGGGTGCAGGCGGAGGTGCCGGCCGCGGCGCTGAGCGCCGAGCTGCTCGAGCGCGTGCTGGTGCTGGTCGTCGAGGCGGCCGCGGCGGCGCGGGCGGCCGGGGCGGCGCGGGCGGCCGCCGCGCCGGCCCGCGGGCCTCGCAGATGAGCACGATGATCGTGCTCATCCGCAAGACCCCGATGCAGAAGCGCAAGCCCTCGGTGGTGGGCATCTCGCGCGACCGGGGGCGAGCGTCGTCACGGGCAGCCGGTGGCGTGGCGCGCCGCGCCTCGCCGCGCTGGCGCCGGCCGGCCCGCCGAATCCCATCGCCTGCGGCCCCTGCTGAGCCGTCGGCGCCCGCGCGCAGTTCCGGCGCCGTCGGCGCGGCGCGCGGTCAGCGTGGATGGCGCGCAACTCGCGCGTCGGCGGCGCTCCGAGCGGCGGCTGTATCGGCGACGAGGGGGTCAGGTGGCGTCGGCCGGGGCGGCCTCCGCCCCGGGGGTCGCCGGGCGGTCGCTCGGCAGGCGGTGAGGGCGAGAGCGGGCGTTCCAGCGCGCGGTTTCGCCCTCACCCCGTGCGTGCGGCCACCCCGCCGACGGGCGGCGGTTGCGTCCGCTTCCCCGTCGGTGAGCCGTCGGCGCCCGCGCGCAGTTCCGGCGCCGTCGGCGCGGCGCGCGGTCAGCGTGGATGGCGCGCAACTCGCGCGCCGGCGGCGGCGCCGGCCGGGGCGGTCGTCCGCCACCGGTGCCGCGCGGGTGCTCGGGAGGCGGTGAGGGCGAGAGCGGGCGTTCCAGGGCGTCGCCCGAGGGTCTTGCACTTCTGCAGGTGGGTCTTGCAGATGAGCATGACTATCGTGCTCATCTGCGCTGACGGCGGCAGGCGGCGGGCGGCGCGGCGCGGCCGCCAGGGGCCGCTCAGGCTGCCCGGCGGCGCGACAGGTCGCGGTAGCGCCGGTAGTCGGCGCGCTCGGGCTTGAGATGCGAGGCGAGCGTGAGCGGGCCGCGCGCCTCGGCGTGGCGGCCCAGCTGCTGCAAGGAGCGCCCGAGGCAGAACTGGGCGTAGTGGTCGGCCGGGGCGTGCTCGACGATCGCGCCGAACTCCTCCGCCGCCTCGCGGAAGCGGTGCGCGCCGAACAGCGCGCGGCCCAGCGCCTCGCGGATGGAGTCCTTGTCGGGCGCCATGTCGCGCGCCCGGCTCAGCGGGACCGCGGCGGCGTGGAAGTCGCCGCGCTGCAGCAGGTCCGTGCCCTGGCGGAAGAGGTCGTACAGCTCAGCCATGGCTGACGGTCCAGTGTACGCCTGCTCCCGGCGCCCGGCGTCGCCTCCACCGCGGGCGCGGGGGCAGCGCGCTCCAGGCGCCCACCTGCCCGCGGACCCCGAGGCCGGCGGCCAGCGCCCGCCGCAGCGCCGCCCGGCCGTGCGGGTCGGTGCCGGGCGCCGTCGCGGCGAACCGCGCCTCGCGCAGCGCGCGCACGTAGGAGGCGGCGGGGCCCGGCGCGAAGGACTCCTCGACAGCGCGCAGCGTCAGCGTCGGCGGCGTCTCGCGGCCGGTCGCGCGCAACGCCCGCCACAGCTCGGCGACGTCGGGCGGCAGGCCCTCGGCGGCCGCGAGGGCCGCGCGGCGCCGGCGCGCCAGCAGCCCGCCCGCCACCGCGGTCAGCAGGACCGCGCCGCCCAGCGGCAGCGGCCACGTCGCCCGCCCGGACGTCTCGCCCGCGGTGGCCGCGCCGCCGGGGTCGGCGGCCGGCGCGCGGCCCGTGGGGTCGTCGGAGCGCGTGTCGCCCGGGCCCGCCCCGGCCTCGTCCTCGTCCTCCGAGCGCCCCCCGGCCGGGGCGGCCGCCGGGGTGGGGTCGAACGTCACCCAGCCGATGCGCGGGAAGTAGACCTCGACCCACGAGTGCGCGTCGAGGTCGCGCACCACCCACGTGCCGTCGTCGGCGCGGTAGGAGCCCGGCGAGAACCCGGCGGCGACCCGGGCAGGCACGCCGGCGAAGCGCAGCAGCAGCGCCATGGCGCCGGAGAACTGCTGGCAGTAGCCCTCCCGGTCGCGGAAGACGAAGCGGTCCAGCGGCAGCCGCGACGGCGGCGGCGACTCGCTGTAGACCGCGCCGCGCCGCAGGTGCGCCATGACCCGCCGGACGAGCTCGTAGGGCGTCGCGGAGCCTTCGCGCAGGCGGCGCGCCAGGGCGTGCATCCGCCGGTACGGCGACGCCGCGACGAGCGTCTGCGCCGGCTGCCACGCCGGCCCGCTCACGACCGCGTCCTCCTGCGCAGCGCCCCAGGGGGCGAACCGCACGACGGGGCCGCCGCGCAGCGCCCCGCCCCGCACCGGCAGGCCGACCTCGAGCTGGCGCAGCACGAAGCCGGGGTACGCGGTGCCGGCCTCGCGCAGCCGGCGCACCGCCGGCCGCGGAGCGTAGGAGCGCGCGACGTACGTGTCGCCGCGGCGCAGTGGCGAGCGCAGCGTCTCGAACGTCCCCGGCGTCGCCTCCACCACGATCGGCCGGGCGCCCTCGATGCGCTGCGTGGTCCCCGGCGCCGGGACCTGCGCCGTGCGCAGGCCGCGGACCTCGACGCGCACGGCGCGCCGCCAGCCGTCGGTCAGGACCTCCGTGTCCGGGGCCCCAGGGTCGGCGCTGCGGTCCTGGCGCCAGGCGACGCCGTCGAAGCCCTCGAGCGCGACCGCCTTCCAGTAGCCCGGTAGGCGCGAGCGCACGCGCAGGACCTCGCGGCCGTCGCGCGACCAGTCCAACGGCCCGTAGACGTGGTCCCAGCGGAACGTCGACGTCCGCGACGCGTCGAGGTCGCGCGCGAGCTCCTCGTAGTCCAGCCAGGGCCGCGACGCGTCGACCTGGGGCGCCACCAGCAGCCCGAGCACCGTCGCGAGCCCGAGCACAGAACCGGCGGCGGGCCGGTCGGCGCGGGGCACGCGATCGCCCCACAGCAGCGCGGCGGCGAGGACCGCGAAGACAGCGCCGTCGACGTACGGCAGGCCCGGGTCGCGCTGCACCACAGGTACCGCGTAGACCACGCCGAGCACCACGGTGCCCAGCACGCGGCGCGGACGGCGCCCGAGCACGAGCGCGGCGGCGAGGCCGACGAGGAGCACGCCGCCCGCGACGATGAGCGCCCGCACCCACGGGTCGGGGCCGGCGTACGGGATGCGCGCCCCCGGTAGCGCCTCGAGCGCCGACGCAAGCCCTGCGGCGGTCTCGTCCCACCGGTCGGGCAGCAGCTCGCGCACCGCGGCGCCGCCCAGGACCAGCGCGGCGGGCACGGCGGCGAGGGCGGCGCCCGCCGCGACCGCCGCGCGGCGCGCCCGCCCGCCTCGCGTCGCCGCGCCACCGCCGGCCCGGCCGGCACCCACGACCGCGAGCCCGACGGCAGCCACGACGGCCACCAGCAGCGCCCCCGCCGCCCCGGGCTCGACGAGCGCCGCCCAGTGCAGCCCGGCGAACGCGGCGAGCCCCGCGAAGGCCGCCAGGCGCGGACCCGCGCCGTCGGTCACGCGGCGACCTCCGCCACGGCCCCGCGCAGCGCGTAGCCGCTGCACCCGGCGACCGCGAACGCCGGCCGGCGCCCGGGCAGCGCGCCGGGGACGACGAGCACGACCGCGCCGCGCGGCGCCCGCGCCAGTGCCCGCGGCGGGCGCGCGCTGCGGCGGGCGGTCACGTACAGGATCTCCCCCGCCCGCCCGGCGGCCCCGCCCAGCGCGGGGGCATGACCCTCCTCGACGAGGGCCAGCCGCGCGTGGGCCTGGGGCCAGGCGCCGAGCCCGGGCTCGAGCACCACCGGGCGCCGGTCGCCGGGCAGCAGCAGGGCGCACCCCCCGCGGCGGGCGAGGTGGTGGGCCAGCGACGCCGCCGCGCGCACCGCGGCGTCGAGGTCCTCGGGCTCTGCGGCGCCGCGGGGGTCCAGCACGACCAGCGGGCGGGTGTCGCCCTCCGCCTTCATCCGCCGCTCCAGCAGCTCGCCGCGGCGCGCCAGGGCCGGCCAGAAGATCCGCGAGGCCGGCGTGCCGGGCCGGTGCTGGCGCAAGCCGTCGATGTCGGTCTCGGCGTCGGCCGCGGGGCGCCCGCGTCGCGTGCCCGGGCCGGCGCCGTCGCCCGCCGAGGGGTCCACCCGGACGGCCTCCAAGCGGGGGAGGACCAGCACCTCGTCCGCGCCCCGGCCGGCCACCGTCCGCGTCACGAGCCCGAGCGGGTCGCGCAGCGCGACGCGCGGCGGGGCGAGCACCTTGCGCCCGCGGCGCGCGAAGCGCACGCTGATCTGCACGCACGCGCTGCGGCGCCCCGCCGGCAGCGGCGCCGGCGCCGGCAGCAGGTCGTCGTGCAGCGCCGCCAGCGGCAGCGGCCGGCGGCTCAGCACGCGCACCTCCACGGCCAGCGGCTCCTCCTCGAGGACCCGCGGCGCCGCGATCCTGCGCTCGAGGCGCACGCCGCGCGCGCCGGGCAGCACCCAGACCGCCGCGATGAGGGCGGCGAGCAGGAACGCGATGCCGCCGACGTACAGCGGCTCGGCGTCCAGCAGCCCGGCGACCAGCACCAGCGCCGCGCCGAGCGCGGCGGTGGCGGCGGCGGGGCGGGCGTCGAGCACGGCGCTCAGACCGCCGGGGTGGCGGCGATGGCGTCGGCGACCACCTCGTCGGGGTCCGTGCCGAAGGCCTCGGGCGCCAGGACGAGCCGGTGGGGCAGCACGACGCGCGCGAGCGCCTGGACGTCGTCGGGCAGCACGTGGTCGCGGCCCTGGACCAGCGCCCGGGCCTTGGCGGCGCGCAGCAGCAGCAGCCCGGCGCGCGGGCTCGCGCCCAGCTCCACCCGCGCGTCGTCACGGGTGCGGGCCAGCAGCCCCACCACGTAGTGGCGCAGCGCGTCCGCCGCGTGCACCCGCAGCGCCGTGTCGATCGCGCGCACCAGGCTCCGCGCGTCGCCGACGGGCTCCAGGCCGTCCACGCGGTCGCCGTGCTCGTGCACGCGCAGCATCTCCGCCTCGCGCGCCGCCGGCGGATAGCCCAGCGCCAGGCGCGCCATGAAGCGGTCGACCTGCGCCTCGGGCAGCGGGTAGGTGCCCTCGAACTCCACCGGGTTCTGGGTGGCCAGCACCAGGAACGGGCGCGCCAGCTCGTGCGAGTGGACGTCGACGGTGACCCGGCGCTCCTGCATGCACTCCAGCAGCCCCGACTGCGTCTTGGGCGACGCGCGGTTGATCTCGTCGACCAGCACGACGTTGGCGAAGATCGGCCCGGGCCGGAACTCGAAGCGGTCCTCGCGCTGATTGAAGACGCTCGTCCCCACCACGTCGGCCGGCAGCAGGTCGGCGGTGCACTGCACGCGCGCGAAGCTGAGCCCGACCGCGCGGGCGACCGCGCGCGCCAGGGTGGTCTTGCCCACGCCCGGCAGGTCCTCGAGCAGCACGTGCCCCTCGGCCAGGAAGCACACCAGCAGGTCCTCGAGGACGTCCCGGCGGACCTCGACGGCCTCCTCGACGACGCGGGCAACGTTGAGCACGAGGTCGCGCGCCGCGGCGACCTCGGCGGCATCGAGGCGCTCCAGCGACCCGCTCACGCGGGCGCCCCGAGGCGCAGCTCGTCCACCACCCCGAGGATCGCCCGGGCGACCTCCCCCTTCGTGGTCCGCGCCACGTGGCGCTCGGCGCCCGCGGTGACGATGGTCACCTCGTTCTCGGCGGTGTCGAAGCCGATGTCGGCGCGGGCCACGTCGTTGACCACGACGGCGTCGAGCCCCTTGCGCTCCAGCTTGCCGCGGCCGTAGGCGACCGCGGTCTCGGCGCCGGTCTCGGCCGCGAACCCCACGAGCACCTGGCCGGGCCGCCGGCGGGCGGCCAGGCCGCTGAGGACGTCCTCGGTGGGCTCCATGCGCACGACAAGCTCGTCGCGCTCGGTCTTCTTCAGCTTGTGCCCGGCCGGATCTACCGGGCGGAAGTCCGCGACGGCGGCAGCCATGACCAGGACGTCGCACGCCGCGAACTGCTCGTCGCAGGCGGTCGCGAGCTGCGCCGCGGTCTCGACGTCGACGTAGGTCACGCGCGGGTGGCGGGCCAGGGCGACGTTCGCGGCGACCACCGTCACCTGCGCGCCGAGGGCGGCGGCCTCCTCGGCCACGGCGAACCCCATTCGGCCCGACGACCGGTTGCCGACGAAGCGCACGCCGTCGATCGGCTCGCGGGTGCCGCCCGCCGTGACGAGGACGCGCAGCCCGTCCCAGGGGCCGGCGCCACCGGGCACCACGGCCTCCACGGCTGCCAGCAGGACCTCGGGCTCGGCCAGCCGCCCGGTCCCCCACTCGCCCTTGGTGGCCAGCGCGCCGGTGGTGGGCTCGACGATCGTGACGCCGCGCTCGCGCAGCAGCGCCACGTTGGCCTGCGTGGCGGGGTGGTCCCACATGTGGTGGTTCATCGCGGGCGCGACGACCAGCGGGCAGGCGGCCGCCAGCGCCGCGGAGCTCAGCAGGTCGTCGGCGAGGCCGTGCGCGAGACGGGCGATGGTGTTGGCGGTGGCCGGCGCGACCAGGAAGGCGTCGGCGTTGCGGACCAGCTCGAGGTGCGACGCCGGATCGTGCGACGGCGGCTCCTGGTCGGGGAAGGCGCCGCGGGCGGGGTCCCGCTCGAACTCGCTGGTCAGGACCGGGGCGCCGCTCAGCGCGGCGAACGACGCGGCGCCGACGAAGCGCTGGGCCGTCTCGGTCTGCACCACGCGCACGGCGTGGCCGGCCTTGGTGGCCAGGCGCACGACCTCCAGCGCCTTGTAGGCGGCGATCCCGCCCGACACGCCGAGGAGGATGCGCGCCATGACGGGCGATGTACCCGCTAGCGGTAGTGGTACTTGACCTTGCCCGAGGCGACTTCCTCGAGCGCGATGGTCAGGTAGTTCTTCGACGCGGTCTCCACCATCGGCGGCGGGAACTCGTCGAAGGTCCCCTCACCGAGGTTGTGGTAGTACGAGTTGATCTGGCGCGCGCGCTTGGCGGCGACCAGGACCGACGCGTAGTTCGAGTCCACGTGGTCGAGCAGCTTGTCGATGCGGGGGCTGATCATGAAGCGTCGAGTGTAGCCCGCACGACCCGCTCGAGCTCCGCGACGGCGTCCTCGAGCCGGTCGTTGACGACCACGTGGTCGAAGTCCTCCTGGGCGGCGAGCTCGCGGGCGGCGACCTCGAGGCGGCGCTCGACCTCCTCGGGTGCGTCGGTCCCGCGGCCGATGAGCCGCTGGCGCAGCACGTCGGGCGACGGCGGCGCGATGAAGACCTGGACCGCCTCGGGCATCGCCTCGCGGACCTGGCGGGCGCCCTGGACCTCGATCTCCAGGACGACCGGCACGCCCCGGTCCAGCGAGCGCTGCAGCTCGGAGCGCAGCGTGCCGTAGCGCCGGCCGGAGTACTCGGCCCACTCGACGAAGTCGCCCTCGGCGATGCGCCGATCGAAGTCCTCCTCGCTGAGGAAGAAGTAGTCGACGCCGTGGGTCTCGCCCAGCCGCGGCCGGCGCGTGGTGGCCGAGGTGCTGAGCTCGAGCTCCGGCACCGCTTCGAGGAGGAGCCGGATGAGCGTCCCCTTGCCCACGCCGGACGGGCCGGTGATGACGAACGCGCGCGCCACGCGGGGCGCTGCGCTCAGCGCGACCGCAGCAGCCCGACGAGCTCCGCGCGCTGGCGCGCGGAGAGGCCGCCGATGGTCTTCGACGGCGAGATGCGACAGGTCTGGAGGACCTTGTTGGCCTTCACGCGCCCGTACTTCGGCACGGCCAGGAGCATGTCCAGCACCTTGGCGGTCTCCAGGTACTCCGGCGGCTCGAGCAGCAGCGTGTGGATCGACACGCGGCCGGCCTTGAGGTCGCGCTTGAGCTGCGCCCGCTTGGTGCGGATGACGTTCGCCTTCTGCAGGGCGTCCATGCGCTGGTTCAGGCTGCGCTCAGGCGCGGCGGTCTGCTTGGCGGGCGTGTGGACCGTCGACGGCATCGAGGGCGGCGAGTCTACACGCCGCGCGCCGCCCCGCGGCCGCTCTGGAGGCAAACTCACCTCGACCTCGACCTGAGGTCGAGGTATGTTCAGCATGGTCGACGCTGCCCCGTGCATTTGCAGCGATTTTGACACGGCCGAACAGGGCGTACGAGGGCGATCAACCCGCAATTTGCGCAGATCGCGTCAGCTCCCGCGCGATCCGCGAGCCCGCGGCCGGGTCCCGGAAGGACGCAGTCCCCACGGCAACGACGGTGGCGCCCGCCGCCAGCACCTGACGGGCGTGCTCGGCGGTTTCGACGCCGCCCATGCCCACGACGGGCACGTCGACGCGCGCAGCGACGGCCGCGATCTGCGCGAGCGCGACCTGGCGCACCGCCGCGCCGCTCAGGCCGCCCGTCCGCGCGCCGAGCCACGGCTGCGGGGGGTCGCCCTGCATCGGCATCGCGCGCAGGGTGTTGATCAGCGAGACCGCATCGGCGCCGTGGCCGGCGGCCGCCTCGGCCACCGCCGCGACGTCGGCGGTGTTGGGCGTGAGCTTGACGATCAGCGGCTCGAACTTCGACCGCCGTCCCGGCGGGATGTCGACGCCGGCGGGCCGGACGCCGAGCGCGTGCGGTATCGTCTCCAGGTCCGCCGCCGGCCGCGGCATCCCGCCGGGACGGCGGTCGAA
>DASPKC010000294.1:0-10478 GCA_035628295.1 Baekduia sp. | reverse complement strand
CGACCGCATCGATCTCCTCGAAGTGGCCGGAGCCGTCCTCGCCCTTGACCAGGCGGGTGATGTGGCGGTCGACGATCTCGTGGCGGATCGCCTGCGGGATGACGTCGATGCACTGCTGGCCGCGCAGCAGCCGCCCGACGTTCGCCTCGTCGAAGAGCCGGTCGCTGCCCGGCAGGCCGAGCGCGGCGCCGGTGACGACGACCGGCTCGTCGCTGCCCGGCGCGTCGTCGCGGGCCAGGAGCCCGCTGCCTTCGAGCGCCGCGGCCACGGTGCGGCCGAGCGCGAGGTAGGTCTGGTCCTGGGACGTCGGGTGCGGGGCCACGGCGGGCTCCTCCTGGGTGGTGGTCACGCCGAGCCCGGCCGCCCACAGGCCGCACAGGGCCTGGTTGAACGACGGCGCATCGCCGGTCTTGGGGTGGTTGGTGAAGAGATTCAGCGCGCGGTCGTCGCCGATGACGTCGGCGGCGAAGCCGTGCAGCGCCTTCTTGGGCCCGACCTCCACGAACACGCGGGCGCCGGCCTCGTAGAGCGTGTCGAGGCCGTGCACGAACTGGACCGGCGAGGCGACCTGGCGGCCGAGGATGTCGATGTAGGCGTCCTCGTCGAACGGCGGGTAGAAGCGCCCGTCGACGTTCGCGACGACCGGCACGCGCGGCGCGTGCAGGCGCAGGCGGCGCAGCATCGCGCGCAGCGGCTCGCCGGCCGGGGCGACGATCGAGGTGTGGAAGGCGTGGGAGACCGGGAGCGCCAGCGCCGTGTGTCCGAGCTCCTGCAGCCGTGCGACGACGCGGCCGACCGCCTCGGTGGCGCCGCCCAGCACGACCTGCTTGGACGAGTTGACGTTGGCCAGGACGACGTAGCCGTCCTCCTCGGCGACGACGCGCTCGACCTCGGCCGCGGGCGCCATCACGGCCGCCATCGCGCCGTTGTCCTCGACGCTGAGGTGCGCCATCTCGCTGCCGCGGGCGGAGACCGCCTCCAGCGCGTCGGCGAACGACAGGACGCCCGCCGCGACGAGCGCGCCGTACTCGCCCAGGGAGTGGCCCATGACCATGTCCGGCGCGAAGCCGTAGGCCTCCAGCAGCCGGGTCAGCGCGGCGTCGACGGTCAGGACCGCCGGCTGCGTGATCTCCGTGCGCATGAGCTGCGCCGCCGCGTCCGCGACGGCCCGCTCGTCGGCCGGGTCCACGAAGATGATGTCGCTGAGCGCGCGGCCGTCCAGCAGCGGGCGCATGATGCGGTCGGCCTCGTCGAAGACCTCCGCGACGACCGGCTCGCTGCGCCGCAGCCCCGCGAGCATGTTCGGGTACTGCGACCCCTGGCCGGTGTAGAGGAACGCCACCTTGCCGGGCGCGCCCGAGCCGCGGAAGACGCCGCGGTTGCGCAGCGCGCGCCACGCCATGTCGCCGCCGCCCTCGAGCGCCTTGAGCGCGCCCTGGGCCTTGCCCGCCAGGTCGGCGGCGTCGGCGAAGTCGATGGCCAGGCGCTCAGGGCTGCGCAGGACGTCGTCGGACGGGCGCTGCGGCGCGGGCGCCCGCCCGGCCTGCGCGTCGTCGAGCGCGCTGCGCAGCCGGGCCAGCAGGCCCGCCTCGTCGGCGGCGCCCAGCACGAGCGCTCCGCGCAGCGGCGCCTTCGCCGCCGGCGCGCGACCAGCCGCGGCCGCGGAGGCCGGAGCCGCCGCGACCGCGGAGGCCGCACCCGTCGCCGGCACGTCGGCCGGCACCGAGACCTGTGCGTGCCCGTTGCCGCCGGCCAAGCGGCCCGGCATGTGCTCCTCGAGCACCGCGTGGAAGTTCGTCCCGCCGAAGCCGAAGGCGCTGACGCCCGCCGTGCGCGGGTCGCCGTTGCGCAGCGCCCATGCGCGCGCCTCGGTGTTGACCTTGAACGGCGACGCGGTCCAGTCCACGTTCGGGTTGGGCCGGTCCCAGTGCAGCGACGGCGGCAGCACCTTCTCGTGCAGCGCCAGCGCCGTCTTGAGCAGCCCGGCGGCGCCCGCCGCGCCCTTGAGGTGGCCGATGTTGGACTTGACCGAGCCGAGCGCCACGGACCCCGGCGCCAGGCCGGCGCCGTCGAACGCCGCGGCGAGGCTCTCGAGCTCGACCACGTCGCCCACGCGGGTGGACGTTCCGTGGCCCTCGACGAGCGAGCAGGCCGCGGGCGACAGGCCGGCCTTGCGCCAGGCCCGCTGGATCGCCAGCCGCTGGCCCACCGGGTTCGGGGCCGTGATGCCCTTGCCGCGCCCGTCGCTGGCGCCGGCGATGCCGCGCACGACGGCGTAGATGCGGTCGCCGTCGCGCTCGGCGTCGGCCAGGCGCTTGAGCACGAACATCGCCGCGCCCTCGCCCATGACGAAGCCGTCGGCGCCGTCGGCGTACGGCCGCGTGCCGGTGGCCGACAGGGCGCCGATCGCGCAGAACTTGATGAACGTCGAGGCGCCCATGTTGCGATCGATGCCGCCGGTGATCGCGACGTCGAACTGCCGGTCGATCAGACCCTCGATGGCGGCGTCCATGGCGGCCATCGCCGAGGCGCACGCCGCGTCGACGACGTAGTTGGGGCCGTGGAGGTCGAAGAGGTTCGCCACCCGGCCCGCCATGCAGTTGCCCAGTTCCCCGGGCATCGTGTCCTCGGTGATGGGGGGCAGCCAGGCGTCGAGGTTGGCCTTGAGCTCGGCCTCGACGGCGGCCCGCGCGTCCGCCGGCAGCGCGGCGAAGGAGGGCGCCTTCTCCAGCTCGCGCGCCAGCTCCGGGAACGTGACGCGCAGCGCCGTCGCGTAGTGCTTCTCGCCCGACAGCGCGTTGCCCAGGATCACGGCGGTGCGCTCGCGGTCCAGCTCGCGCTCGGGCCAGCCGGCGTCCTGCAGCGCCATGCGCGTGCAAGCGACGGCCCAGCGCTGCGCGACGTCCATCGCGTCGGAGACCTTCGGCGGGATCGGCAGCTTCCAGCCCAGCGGGTTCCACTCGAACTCGCCGACCCACCCGCCGATCTTCGAGTACGTCCGCTCGGGGGCGTGCGGGTCCGGGTCGTAGTACAGCGCGGGGTCCCACCGCTGCGGGTCGACGTCGGTGATGGAGGAGCGCCCGGCCAGGACGTTGCGCCAGAAGGCGGCGGCGTCGGGCGCGTCGGGGAGGATCGCGCTGACCCCGACGATGGCGACGGCGGTGTCTGCAGGGGCGGTCATCCGTGGTGCTCCCGGTGGTAGATGGCGTCGGCCACGGCGTCGAGGTCAGCGATCAGGCCGGCCTGCGCTGCCTGCACGGCGGTGATGTCGATGCGGCTCGCGAGGCGCGCGGCGGCGTCCGGGTCGGTCCCGTCCGCGCCGCCCACCCAGCGCATCCCCTCGTTGGCCACGCGCAGGGCGACGTCACGGGCGTTGACCCTGCTGACGGCGGCCATGGCGGCGGCGTCGAAGCGCTTGGAGGTCTTCTCGTGGCCGTCGCCGGCCGCGATGCGCGCGGCGCGGCGGGCCAGGGCGCCGGCGCCCTCGACGTGGGCGATGAGCTCGCCGAGGCGCAGCAGGACGTGCTGGTGGCGCGTCAGGCGCGCCAGGCGGCACGCCTCGAGCACCTCGGCCAGCGTGTGCGCCGCCAGGGCCGCGATGCCGGCGCCGACGCCGGGCGCCGACGCGTGCAGCGCCGCCAGCCCGCGCGCCACGTCGTGGTAGTGCTCGCCGCGCGACTTGAGGTGCTGCTGCCAGCGGTCGCGGGCGATCGTCATCTCCATGATCTCCGAGGTGCCCTCGTAGATCGTGGTGATCCGGACGTCGCGCTTGATCTTCTCCACGAGGTACTCGTGGACGTAGCCGTAGCCGCCCAGCGCCTGGATCGCCGCGTCGGCGGCGGCGTTGCCTGCCTCGGTGGCGAGGAGCTTGGCGATCGCGCCCTCGGTGTTCAGCGTCCCCTCGCCGGCGTCGAGGCGCTCGGCGGTCTCCTCGATCGCCGCGCGGCCGGCCTCGAGGCGCACCGCGTGGGCGACGACGAGCTTGTGCGTGTAGCCCTGCTTGGTGGACAGCGGCGCGCCGGCCTGCACCCGCTCCTGCGAGTACGGCACAGCGCGGTCCAGCGCGGCCCACCCGCCGCCCAGCCCGAAGGCGGCGACCATGAGGCGCGTGTAGCCGAAGACCTGCTGCGCCTGAGCGAGCCCCTGGCCTTCGACGCCGCCGATGAGGCGGTCGGCGTCGACGCGGACGTCCTCGAGGAAGAGCGCCGCGGTGTTGGAGAGCCGGATGCCGTGCTTGTTCTCCGGCTCGCCGCGGGTGAGGCCCGCGGCGTCGCCGTCGACGACGAACCACGATGGTCCGCCGGGGGCGAGCGCCAGGACCGTGGAGGCGTCGGCCACGCCGCCGTTGGAGATCCACTGCTTGGCGCCCGTGAGCAGGTAGGCGACGGTGCGTCCGTCCTCGACGACCGGGACGGCCTTCGTCTTGAGCGCCCCGAGATCCGAGCCGGCGTCCGGCTCCGTGGCCCCGTAGGCCATGAGGATCCCGTCGTCGGCGATGCGGCCCATCCAGTGCGCCTGCTGCTCGGGCGTCCCGCCCACCACGATCGGGTCGGAGCCCAGGAAGGTGGCGAGCACCGACGTGGCGATGCCCAGGTCGACGGCCGCGAGGCGCTCGCACACGCGGTAGACGTCGAACGCGCTGGCGCCCATGCCGCCGAACTGCTCCTCGACGAAGAGCAGCTGGACGCCCAGCTCCTCGCCGCACATGCGGCGCACGAGGCCCTCCGGGAACTCGTCGCGCTCGTCGAGCTCGATGAGCAGCGCGTCGGGGAGCTCGCGGTGGGCGAACTCCCCGAGCGACTCGAGGGTGAACTCCAGCGTCTCCAGGTCCAGGCCGGCGGTGGCCTGGCTCTCCTGCACGGCCATTGGTCTCCTCCAAGGACGGATGCAGGCCGAGTGTGGAGCCGCCGGAGGGGCCACCGACAGGGCAGAACCACCCGTCTGGACCCCGGGGGACTACGGAGGACAAGCCGGAGCGGCTACGGGTCCGGTGGCCCGGCGGGAACGCTCTACTGGCCGGGATGTTCCAGGTGAGGATCCATGGCCGGGGAGGGCAGGGCGTCGTGACGGCCGCCGAGCTGCTCTCCGTCGCCGCGTTCATCGAGGGCCGCCACGCGCAGGCGTTCCCGTCCTTCGGCTCGGAGCGCACCGGGGCGCCCGTCATCGCGTTCTGCCGGCTCGACGAGCGACCGATCCGCGTCCGCGAGCCGATCCTGGCGCCCGACGCTTTGGTCGTGCAGGACCCGACGCTGCTGCACCAGGTCGATCTCTTCGCGGGCCTGCGCCCGGACGGGCACGTCCTCGTCAACACGGGCCGCACGTTCGCCGAGCTCGGCCTCGGCGACCTGGTCGAGCGCCACGCGCGGCCCGACCGGCTGCTGACCGTCCCGGCCACGGAGCTGGCGCGTGAGCACCTCGGGCGACCGCTGCCCAACGCGGCGCTGCTCGGCGCGCTCGGCGCGGCCAGCGGCCAGTTCGGCATCGACGCCCTCGCCGTCGCGATCCGCGAGAAGTTCCCGGCGGCGCTGGCCGACGGCAACATCGCGGCCGCCCGCGCCGCGCGCGACCACGTCCTCCAGGAGCTGAAGGAGCCGGCCGGTGCTCACGCAGGTTGAGGGGTCCGAGGCCGTCGCGCACGCCATCGCGGCGTGCCGCCCGGAGGTCATCTGCGCCTACCCCATCTCGCCGCAGACGCACATCGTCGAGGGGCTCTCGCGGCTGGTGAAGGACGGCTCGCTGCAGGGCTGCGAGTACGTCAACGTCGAGTCCGAGTTCGCCGCCATGTCCGTGGCCATCGGCGCCTCGGCCGCCGGCGCGCGCAGCTACACGGCGACCGCCAGCCAGGGCCTGCTCTTCATGGCGGAGGCCGTCTACAACGCCTCCGGGCTCGGGCTGCCGATCGTGATGACGGTCGCCAACCGCGCGATCGGCTCGCCGATCAACATCTGGAACGACCACTCCGACGCGCTCTCCCAGCGCGACTCCGGCTGGATCCAGCTCTACGCCGATGCAAACCAGTCGGCCGTCGACCTCCACCTCCAGGCCTTCCGCATCGCCGAGGCGGTGTCCGTCCCGGTGATGGTCTGCATGGACGGCTTCATCCTCACCCATGCCTACGAGCGCGTGGACCTGCCGTCGCAGGAGCAGGTGGACGCGTTCCTGCCGGCCTTCGAGCCGCGCCAGGTCCTCGACCCCGACGACCCGGTCACGATCGGCGCGATGGTCGGGCCCGAGGCGTTCAGCGAGGTCCGCTACCTCGCGCACGCCAAGCAGATGCAGGCGCTCGACCTCATCCCGCAGGTCGCCGACGAGTTCGCCGAGGTCTTCGGCCGGCGCAGCGGCGGCCACCTGCGCCCGTACCGCACCGACGATGCCGAGACGATCGTCGTCGCGATGGGCTCCGTGCTCGGCACGATCGACGACGTCGTCGACGAGCTGCGCGAGGACGGCGTCGCGGTCGGGTCGCTGGGCATCACCTGCTTCCGGCCCTGGCCGATGGACGAGATCCGCGAGGCCCTCGCCGGCGCCAAGCGCGTCGTGGTCCTCGAGCGCGCGCTGGCCGTCGGCATCGGCGGCGTCGTGGGCCAGAACGTCCGGACGTCGCTGGCGGGCACGGACGCCGTCACCTACGACGTCGTCGCCGGCCTCGGCGGACGGCCGATCACCAAGGCGTCGCTGCACGCGATGCTCGCCGACGCGCGCGCCGACGCGCTGGCGCCGCTGAGCTTCCTGGACATGAACTGGGACCTCGTGCGCAACGAGCTCGAGCGGATGCGCGCCGGCGGCCGCACCGGCCCCCACGAGCAGAACCTGCTCCGCGACATCGGCATCGTCGCCGCCCGACCGGTCTGAGGGATCCGACCATGCCCGAGCACCAGATCCGCTTCTACCAGACGGGCTCGTTCGTGGCGGGCAACCGCCTGCTCGACCCGGAGCAGCGCTCCGTGCAGGCGAGCATGGAGCGCTCCAACGCCATCACCTCCGGTCACCGCGCCTGCCAGGGCTGCGGCGAGGCGCTCGGCGCCCGCTTCGCCCTGGACGCCGCGATGCGCGCCGCGGGCGGGCAGATGATCACCGCCAACGCCACCGGCTGCCTGGAGGTCTTCTCGACGCCGTACCCCGAGTCGTCCTGGCAGATCGCCTGGCTGCACTCGCTGTTCGGCAACGCCCCGGCCGTGTCGACGGGCATCGCCGCGGCGTTGAAGGCCAAGGGCCGCACCGACATCCGCGTCGTCGGCCAGGGCGGCGACGGCGGGACCGTCGACATCGGCTTCGGCTGCCTCTCGGGGATGTTCGAGCGCAACGACGACGTGCTCTACATCTGCTACGACAACGAGGGCTACATGAACACCGGCGTGCAGCGCTCCGGCGCCACGCCGCCCGCGGCCCGCACCGCCACGACGCAGGCGGTCGGCCCCGAGCCGGGCAACACCTTCGGCCAGGGCAAGTTCGCGCCGCTCATCGCGATGGCGCACGAGATCCCGTACGTGGCCACCGCGACCGTCGCCGACCTGCGCGACATCGAGCGCAAGGTCACGCGCGCCATGGAGTTCCGCGGGGCGCGCTACGTCCATCTGCTCGTCACCTGCCCCCTGGGCTGGGGGTGCGCGTCGTCGGACTCGATCAAGGTGGCGCGCCTCGCCAAGGAGAGCGGGCTGTTCCCCGTCTTCGAGGCCGAGCGCGGCGAGGTCACGGGCGTCTCGAAGATCCGCCGGCAGGTGCCGGTGGAGGAGTACCTGCAGCTGCAGCGCCGGTACGCGCACCTGTTCGAGCCCGAGGTGCGCACCGACGTCATCGAGCGCATCCAGGAGCGCGCGGACCGCTACATCCGCCGCTTCGGGCTGACGGAGGAGCACGTCTGATGGACAAGCCGTTCGCCATCACGCTGGACGTCGGGTCCAGCCTGGCCAACAGGACGGGGTCCTGGCGCACGGAGCGCCCCGCGTACGTCCGGCGCCTGCCGCCGTGCAACGACGCCTGCCCGGCCGGCGAGAACTGCCAGGAGTGGCTCTTCCACGCCGAGGAGGGCAGCTACGAGGCGGCGTGGCGGCGCATCATGGAGGACAACCCGTTCCCCGCCGTCATGGGCCGGGTCTGCTACCACCCGTGCGAGACCGCCTGCAACCGCGGGCAGCTCGACGAGTCGGTCGGCATCAACGCCGTCGAGCGCTTCCTGGGCGACCACGCGATCGAGCAGGGCTGGACGGTGGCGCCGCTCGCGCCGCCGTCGGGCAAGCGGGTGCTGGTCGTCGGCGCCGGCCCGTCGGGGCTGTCGGCCGCCTACCACCTGCGCCGGCTCGGCCACGCGGTCCACGTCGTGGACGCCGGCCCCCGGCCCGGCGGGATGATGCGCTTCGGCATCCCGAGCTACCGGCTGCCGCGCGGGGTGCTGGACGCCGAGATCCGCCGGATCCTCGACCTCGAGGTCACCCTGCAGCTGGACACGAAGGTCACCGACCTGCAGGCGACGATGCTCGAGGGAGGCTTCGACGCCGCGTTCCTCGCCGTCGGCGCGCACATCGGCCGGCGCGCGTACATCCCGGCGGGCGAGGCCGCGAAGATCCTGGACGCCGTCTCGGTCCTGCGCTCGATGGAGGGCCAGGAGCCGCCGCTGCTCGGGCGCCGCGTGGTCGTCTACGGCGGGGGCAACACCGCGATGGACGTCGCGCGCACCGCCAAGCGCCTCGGCGCCGAGGAGGCCATCGTGGTCTACCGGCGCACGCGCGAGCGGATGCCCGCCCACGACTTCGAGGTCGAGGAGGCGCTCGAGGAGGGCGTCGTCCTGCGCTGGCTGTCGACCATCAAGCGCGCCGACGAGGGCAAGCTCGTCGTGGAGCGCATGGAGCTCGACGAGACGGGCTTCCCGCAGCCGACCGGCGAGCTCGACGAGCTGGAGGCCGACTCGGTCGTGCTCGCGCTCGGCCAGGACACGGACCTCGCGCTGCTGGACGGCGTCCCGGGCATCGAGGTCCAGGACGGCGTCGTGCAGGTCGGCGAGGACATGATGACCGGGTGCCCGGGGGTGTTCGCCGGCGGCGACATGGTCCCCGACGAGCGCACCGTCACGGTCGGCATCGGCCACGGCAAGCAGGCGGCCCGCAACATCGACGCCTGGCTGCGCGGCGAGACCTTCACCCACGCGCCGCGCCCGCCGCTGGCCGACTTCGCGTCGCTCACGACCTGGTACTACGAGGACGCGCCGCAGCGCCTGCGCCCGACGCTCGACCTCGCCCGGCGGTGCTCGACCTTCGACGAGGTCGTCCACGGCCTCGACGAGACCAACGCGCTCTTCGAGGCGCGCCGCTGCATGTCCTGCGGCAACTGCTTCGCCTGCGACAACTGCTACGGCGTCTGTCCTGACAACGCCGTCATCAAGCTCGGCACCGGGCCCTACGACTACGCGATCGACCTCGACTACTGCAAGGGGTGCGGGATCTGCGTCGCGGAGTGCCCGGCGGGGGCCATCACCATGGAACCGGAGGAGATCTGACCATGTCCGCCACCGCGCTCCCGCCGGAGGCCGCCGCGCCGCCGGACGTCAAGTGGGTCTACGACTTCGCCGAGGGGTCGCGCGAGATGCGCGAGCTGCTCGGCGGCAAGGGCGCCAACGTCGCCGAGATGACCCGCATCCTCGGCCCCGACCGGGTGCCCGCCGGCTTCACGATCACGACCGAGGCGTGCGTCACGTACATGCGCGCGGAGCGCAGGTTCCCCGACCACCTCGACGAGCAGGTCGACGCGGCACTCGCGCGCCTGGAGCGGCGGGCGGGCAAGCGCCTGGGCGACCCCACGGACCCGCTGCTGGTGTCCGTGCGCAGCGGCGCGCGCGACTCGATGCCGGGGATGATGGACACGGTCCTGAACCTCGGCCTCAACGACCGGTCGGTGGAGGGCCTGGCGCTGCGCACCAGCAACCCGCGCTTCGCCTGGGACTCCTACCGGCGCCTGGTCCAGATGTTCGGCAACGTCGTGCGCGGCGTGCCCGGCGGGGAGTTCGAGCGGTTGATCGCCGAGGCGAAGGCGGTCCGCGGCGTCACCCTCGACACGCAGCTCGACGAGGCTGCGCTGCGCGAGCTCGTCGCGTCCTTCAAGGCGCTCTACGACTTCCCGCAGGACCCGCGCGAGCAGCTCGACCAGGCCGTGCGGGCGGTGTTCGACTCCTGGATGGGCGACCGCGCCGTGGAGTACCGGCGCATCAACCGGATCCCCGACGACTGGGGCACCGCGGTGAACGTGCAGCAGATGGTCTTCGGCAACAAGGGCGAGACCTCGTGCTCGGGCGTCGCGTTCTCACGCGACGAGATCACGGGCGAACCCGAACCGTCGGGCGACTTCCTCGTGAACGCGCAGGGGGAGGATGTCGTGTCGGGCGTACGCACGCCTCGCGATCTCTCCGAGATGCGCGAGCTCATGCCCGAGGTGCACGCCGAGCTGATGGACATCCTCCGCACGCTCGAGCGCCACTACAAGGACATGCA
>DASPKC010000293.1:0-4382 GCA_035628295.1 Baekduia sp. | reverse complement strand
GGGGTGGGCGTCGCGTACCTCGCGACGTCGTCCTCGCAGGACGCGGTGGAGCTGCGCAACGTCGTCTACGACGACGCCTCCCGAGTCCTCGACGAGCTGCTGCAGCTCGTCGAGGACAACACGCGCTGAAGCTACGCCGCCGTAGTCGCGCTACCCTCCCGCGATGCCCAAGGGTCGGTACGACGTCAACGGCAAGGTCGTCCTCGTCACGGGGGCCGCGCGCGGGATCGGCGCGGCCATCGCCGAGCGCCTGCACGCCAGGGGCGCCCACGTGGCGCTCGTCGGCCTGGAGCCCGAGCGCCTCGCCGAGCGCGCCGCCGCGCTGGGCGACCGGGCCGCCTGGTTCGAGGCCGACGTCACCGACGGCGAGGCCGTCCGGGCCGCGACCGACGGGGTGGTCGAGCGCTTCGGCGGCATCGACGTCGTCATCGCCAACGCCGGCCTGTCGTTCGTGGGCACGCTGGAGACCCAGCCGCTGGACCAGTGGGAGCGCACGGTCGACGTCAACCTCATGGGCGTCTACCGGACCTTGCGCGCGGCCGTCCCCCACGTCCGGCAGCGCCGCGGGTACGCCCTGACCATCTCCTCCGCCTCGGCGATCGCGCACATGCCGCTGATGAGCGCCTACACCGCCTCGAAGGCCGGCTGCGAAGCGCTGACCGACGCCCTGCGCGTAGAGCTCGCCCCCACGGGCGCGAAGGCCGGCTGTGTGTACTTCGGCTTCATCGACACCGACCTGGTCCGCGGCGCCTACGAGCACCCGGCCACGAAGGCGCTCAACGCGGTGCAGCCGGGCTTCATCAAGACGCCGATCTCGCTGGACAAGGCGACGGACACGCTCGAGCGCGCGATCGAGCGCCGCGCCGCGCGCGCGTGGGCGCCCGCGTGGGTGGGCCCGGCGCTGCGGATGCGCGGCCTGCTGCAGCCGCTGCTGGAGCTCGGCGCCGCCCGGCGCGACACCAAGGCCCTGCAGGAGGCGATGCGCCTGGCCGACCCGGCGACGGCGGCCGACCGCCCGGCGGTCGACGCGAAGCTCGGGGTCGCGGTGCAGGACGGCGAGCCGGCGCTGCAGCACGGCTCCGCGCGCGAGCTGGCCTGAGCTCAAGGGGCCGCGCCGGCCAGGAGCGCCTCGGACTCCGCGCCGAGCGTGCCGTCGAGGACGGCCTGGCGCAGGCGCTGCATGACCCGCGCCACGAACGCGAGGTTGTGCAGCGTCAGCAGCCGCAGGCCGGTGAGCTCCTTGTTCTTGACGAGGTAGCGCAGGTAGCCGCGGGTGTGGCCCGCCGCGCAGCAGGGGCACGGACACCCGTCGAAGATCGGCCCGTCGTCGTCGGCGTAGCGCGCCGCGGTGAGGTCGATCCGCCAGCGGCGCCCCGGATCGGGGACGAGCGCCATCCCGTGGCGGCCCAGGCGCGTGGGCATCGCGCAGTCGAACGTGTCGATGCCCAGCCGCACGCCGGCGACGAGGTCGTCGATCTCGCCGATGCCCAGGAGATGGCGCGGCCGCGCGGGCGGCAGGACGGCCGTCGTCCACCCCACCACCTCGTACATCTGGTCCTTCTCGGCGCCCAGCGAGCCGCCGATCGCGATCCCGTCGCACCGCGACGCCGCGATCGTCTCGGCGCTCTCGACGCGCAGGTCCTGGTGGACCCCGCCCTGCACGATCCCGTAGACGAGCTGGTCCTCGGGGCCGTGGCGGTCGTGCCAGTCCAGGCAGCGGTCCAGCCAGCGGTGGGTGCGCTGCGTCGAGCGCGCCGTGTACTCGCGCGTCACGTTGAACGGCGTGCACTCGTCGAAGACGAGCGCCAGATCGGACCCCAGTGCGGCCTGGATCTCCATCGACGTCTCGGGCGCCATCCACTGCTCCGAGCCGTCGATGTAGGACCGGAACGCCACGCCGTCCTCGTCGATGCGCAGCACCTTGCCGTGGCGCTCGGCGCCGTGCGACGCGCGGCCCTTGATCTCGTCGGCCACCGTCCCGTGGCCCATCGAGAAGACCTGGAAGCCGCCGGAGTCGGTGACGATCGGCCCGTCCCAGCCCATGAACCGGTGCAGGCCCCCGAAGCGGGCGATCCGCTCGTGGCCCGGCTCGAGGAACAGGTGGAACGTGTTGCCCAGGACGATGTCGTGCCCGAGGCTCGCCACCTCGGCCGGGACGAGCCCGCGCACCGTCGCCTTCGTCGCCAGCGGCACGAACGCCGGGGTGCGGATGTCGCCGTGCGCGGTGCGCAGGACCCCGGCCCGCGCGCGCGAGCCGGGGTCCGTGGCGAGGATCTCGAGGGGCGCCATGCGCCCCGCAACCTACGCGGCCGTGGTCTCCCGCGACTGGCCCTCGATCGCCGGCTGGGCGCCGTTGCCGACCGAGATGGCGACCTTGCGCGGCTTGCGGTCCTCGGGCTTGGGGATCCGGACCTCGAGGACGCCCTTGTCGAAGTGCGCCTCGATGCCGGCCGGGTCGACGCCCGCGGGCAGGGTGAGCGAGCGGCTGAACGCGCCGGCCTGGCGCTCCAGGCGGTAGTAGCCCTCGCGCTCCTCCCTGTGCTCGGCCTTGCGCTCACCGGACAGCGTCAGCACGCGGTCCTCGACCTCGAGCGACACCTCGTCCTGCGTCATGCCGGGCAGGTCGGCCTTGAGGACGAAGTGGTCGTCGGTCTCCACCAGGTCCATCGCGGGGATCCAGCGACGCGGGCCGGCCGCCGAGGCCGGGGTGTCGAAGAAGGACGAGAAGAGCCGGTTCATCTCCTGCTGGAGGGACTGGACCTCCCGCGCCGGCTCCCAACGGACAAGTGCCATGGTGACCTCCTACACGTCCGACAACTACTGGTGGACGTAGTATGAGATCTAAGTCTGCGTCTGTCAAGACTTGCTGCTGCAGCAGGCGGGCAGCAGCCGCTCCCAGATGCCCGCGAGCAGCTCCTGCTCGGCCTCGCTGAGCTGCGAGAGGAACATCGCGCGGATGCCGGCGAGGTGCGTGGCCCGCGCCTCGGCGAGGACCTCGCGGCCCTTCGGCGTCAGGCGGGCGAAGGCCCCGCGGGCATCGGCCGCGCACGCCTCGCGCGCCAGCAGCCCGTCACGTTCCAGGCGGTCGACGAGGCGGCTCAGGCCGCTGCGCGACAGCAGGACCGAGGAGGCCAGGTCGCACATGCGCATCCGCTCCTCCTGCGCCTCCTGCAGGAAGAGCAGGACCTCGTAGGACGTGAGCGGCAGGCCGTGGCGCGCCTCGAGCTCGGCGTCGAGCGCCTTGGTCAGCGTGGCGTGGACGCGCAGCATGCCGCGCCACGCGCCCAGCTCGCGCGGGGTCAGGAGCTCGGCGGGGGCGGGTTGGGTGGGCGAGGTCACGGGCAGGCGGAAGGGAACACCGGTTGCGTGCGCAACGACGGTACCACCGCGACCGGTGGTCCCCACCAGTACTAGTTGCGCAATCAATCACCTTCGCTATAGTTGTCTGCGCAACGATCTGCCTGAGGAGCGCACGATGCCCCACCTGGAAGGCCTGCACCACGTCACCGCCATCACCGGCGACGCACCGCGCAACGTGGACTTCTACGTCCGCCTGCTGGGGCTGCGCATGGTCAAGAAGACGGTCAACTTCGACCAGCCCGACGTCTACCACCTGTACTACGGCGACGAGCAGGCCACAGCCGGCTCGCTGCTGACGTTCTTCGAGTATCCCGGAGCGCGCCCCGGCCGCGCCGGCGCGGGGATGGTCCACACGGTCCAGTACCGCGTCGCGTCCGCCGCGGCCCTGGAGTTCTGGGCGGCCCGCCTGCAGCGCGAGGGGGTCGCGGCCGAGCACCTCGGCGACCGCCTGCGCCTCGCCGACCCCGAGGGCCTGGTCTCCGAGCTCGTCGTGGCCGAGGTGCCCGACCGCCCCCTGGCTGGCGAGGCGCCCGACATCCCGGCCGAGCACGCCATCCTCGGCTTCCACGGGGTGCGCGCGTACGCCGCGCGCCCCGACGCCGGCGCGCCGCTGCTCGAGGCCCTCGGGTTCGAGCGCGCGGGCGAGGCCTGGGAGCTGCGCGGCGTCGCCCGGGGCGCGACCCTGGCCTACGACGCGCCGCCCGCCGAGCGCGGGATCCCGGGCGGCGGGACCGTGCACCACGTCGCCTGGTCGGCAGCCGACGATCCGGAGCTCGACGCCTGGCGCGCGGTGGTCGCCCGGGCCGGCGGGCAGCCCACGCCGATCATCGACCGCCAGTACTTCCACTCCGTCTACTTCCGGGAGCCGGGCGGCGTGCTTTTCGAGCTCGCGACCGACCCGCCCGGCTTCGCGATCGACGAGCCGGTGGAGCATCTCGGCGAGCGCCTCATGCTGCCGCCGCAGTACGAGCGGTACCGGGCACAGCTCGAGGCGGTGCTGCCCCCGATCCACCTGCCGGTGC
>DASPKC010000292.1:0-10133 GCA_035628295.1 Baekduia sp. | reverse complement strand
TCTATGCCGCGTCGGGCAATTGCCACGTCTACGTCGACGCCGCCGCCGACCCGGACGACGCCGTCGCCATCGCGCTGAACGCCAAGACGCACCGCCCCGGGGTGTGCAACGCCGCCGAGACGCTCCTCGTCCACGCCGACGCCGCGCCGGTCGTGCTGCACCGCCTGCTGGAGGAGCTGCACGCAGCGGGCGTCGAGCTGCGTGTCGACGGGCGCACGAAGACGTTCGCCCGCGACGTCCCGGTGCTCGAGGTCACCGACGAGGACTGGGACACCGAGTACCTGGCGCTCGTCCTGGCCGTCGGCGTCGTCGACTCCGTCGAGGAGGCGATCGCGCACATCGGCCGTCACGGCTCCGGCCACTCAGAGGCGATCGTCACCGACGACGTCCGCGCCGCCCGGGCCTTCGAGCGCGGCGTCGACGCGGCCTGCGTCTACGTCAACGCCTCGACGCGCTTCACCGACGGCGGGGAGTTCGGCATGGGCGCGGAGATCGGCAACTCGACGCAGAAGCTCCACGCCCGCGGTCCCATCGGCCTGCGCGAGCTGTGCACGTTCAAGTACGTCGTGCGCGGCGACGGGCACGTCCGGACCTAGTGGCCCACGTCGGCATCCTCGGCGGGACGTTCAACCCGCCGCACCTCGGCCACCTCGTGTGCGCCCAGGAGGCGCTGGACCAGCTCGGGCTCGACCGCGTCGTGCTGATGCCGGTCCACACGCCGCCCCACAAGGAGCTGCAGTCCGACCCCGGGCCGGAGGTGCGCCTCGAGCTGTGCCGGCTGGCGGTCGCGGATGACGACCGCCTCGGCGTGTCGGACGCCGAGGTCCGCCGGGGCGGGTCGTCCTACACCGTTGCTACGTTGCGCTCGATCCATGCCGAGGATCCAGGAGCCCAGCTGACGTTCATCGTCGGAGGCGACGTGGCCCAGGGCCTGCCGACCTGGCGGGAGCCTGCGGAGGTGCTGCGTCTCGCCCGGCTCGCCGTCGCCGAGCGCGAGGGCGCGCACCGCCTCGACATCCTGGAGCGTGTCGCCGAGGTCCCGGGCGGCCGCGAGCGCGTCGCGTTCTTCGACATGCCACGCATGGACATCTCGTCCTCGCTCATCCGCCGCCGCATCGCCGACGGCCGCCCGATCCGCTACCTCGTGCCCGATGCGGTCGCCGCCCACCTCGAGCAGCACGGGGTGTACCGCGGCGCCCGGGCGGGGACGCCTTCGACCACCACATGACGGAAGGACAGCACCACGTGACCCAGCCGCTCGCCGCCCCCCGGCCCGTCGACCAGGGGGACGCCCTCGAGGCCTCCGGCCTCGGACCGCAGGACCTGTTGCGCGCCATCGCGCAGCTCGCCGCCGACAAGAAGGCCATCGACATCATCGCGCTCGACCTGCGCGAGGTGTCCGGCTACACGGACTTCTTCCTCGTGTGCTCCGGCGGCACCGACCGCCAGACCAAGGCGATCCACGACGGCATCCACCAGGGACTGAAGGACGAGCACCGGCTGCTGCCCCGGCGCGTCGAGGGCCTCGGCGAGGCCCGCTGGATCCTGATGGACTACCTCGACGTCGTCGTGCACGTCTTCACGCCCGACATGCGCGACTTCTACCGCCTCGAGCAGCTGTGGGGCGACGTCCCGCGGGTCGAGCTCGAGCTGACCTAGACCGCTCCGAAGAACTCCAGGAGGTGGCGCGCGCCGGTCCGCGGCACCTCGGCCTGCCAGAAGTGGCCGGCGTGCGGTAGCAGCGTGACGCGGTCGTCGGCGCTCGCCACCGTGGCCGCGAGCCGAGCGCCCCAGGTCGGCGGCAGGTAGACGTCGTCGGCGGCCCAGATCACGGTCGCCGGCTTGGTCCACGCCTCGAGCGTCGGGACGGCGTCGAGCGTCCAGCGCACGTCCTGGGCGGCGACGTAGCGCGAGAACGCCTCGAGCGCCGGCCCTCCGGTGCGCAGCGCGTGCATCCAGTCGTCGGAAAGGGCCTCGAGCGTGCCGTCCTTGCGGGTCACCGTCCGGGGCAGCGGGAAGGCGTGCAACCCGGCCTCGAGCGCTCCGGTGCGGGCGAGCAGCCGCGTCAGGCCCCCGAAGGCGACAGTCCGCATCAGCAGCGAGATGATGGGCACCGGCCAGTTGTCGAAGCAGACCACGCCGCAGAAGGCCACCGCGCGGACCCGCTCGCCGTGAAGCTTCAGGAACTGCTGGCCGTGCGCGCCGCCCTGGTCGTGCAGCGCCAGCAGCACGTCGCCGACGCCCAACGCGTCGAGCAGCTGGGCGAACATCGCGGCCTGCCCGGGGCTGCTCAGCTCCGCGTGCGCCGCGGGCATCGAGCGGCCGAGGCCCAGCAGGTCCGGCACGATGCAGTCGAAATGCTCGCCGAGGTCGCCCAGCAGCGGCTCCCACAGGCGCGCCGACGTCGGGATGCCGTGGATGAGCAGCAGCGGCGGCCCGCTGCCGTGGCGCAGGTAGGCCACCCGGCCGGACGGCAGCTCCACCTCCTGGCGCGGGAGGGTGCCCGGTGTGAGCGACGGCGGCTCGGCGGGCGGGACGGCGGCGTGGCGGTTGCGGTCGAGCATGCGCCACGAACCTAACGGCCTGCCGGCGTGCGGCCCTCTCCCGTGAAGGCGGCGGGTCTGCGCCGGAACGACGAAGGCCGCCCGGTTCAGGCGGCCTTCGTCGCGATGGAGCTGAGGGGGCTCGAACCCCTGACCTCCGCCATGCCATGGCGGCGCTCTCCCAGCTGAGCTACAGCCCCGAGCGGATACGCGTCGGCCAGTCTAACACCCGACCTCTGCCCGTTCCTCGCCGGCGCGAGGCGGAGGTGGATCGCGTGCAACCCGGTCACCTCGGTGACCGGCAGCGCGAAGCACCGGTCCAGTTCACCGCAGTAGAGCGCGATCACGTCGATGTCAGCGGGGGAATAGGTCGAGCGCACGTACCCGGCCGGCGTGTGGCGGCAGGTCCCCGTCTGGGCGATCACGACGTCACCTCGGACGCGGGCCCACTTGCACTGGATCCGCAGCAGGCGATGGTCGACGTCGAAGACGAAGTCGTACCTGCGTCCTTCCTGGTCCGGGCGCAGCACGAACCAACCTTGCTCGACCGCGGCCGCGGCGATCTTCGCCTCGGCAAGCGCTCCCTTCTGCCGCGTCGTCAACTCCACAGGGCGAACACTAGTTCGCCTCCCGGACGGCTCAGCGCGGGATGAACTCGGGCACGTCGAGGTCGTCGTCGCCCGCGGAGCGCCGACGCCTGCGGCGCGGGGACGGGTCGTCCTGGGCGAACCCCGCGGCCGCGGCGGCCAGCAGCGCGTCGGCCTCCGGGTCACCGGTGCTCGGCGCAGGCTCCGGCGCGGCGGGCGGCGGCGGCCCCTGCTCGACGTGCGCTGCCGCGGCCGACGGGACGGGCCGTGCACGGTGCCCCGGCGCTGCGGTGTCGCGCGGGGAGGCGTCCTGCAGGGCCCCGAGCAGCCGGCGGTGCGCGACGCTGACGTCGCTGAGCAGCTGCTGGGCGTTGCGCCGCATGGAGGCGCTCAGATCGGCGAGGTCGCCGGACAGCGCCTCGCCCTCCGCCTTGACGTCGCGCGCCACGGCGTGGGCGTCGAGCAGGATCTCGCGCGCCGACTCCTGGGCGTCGCGCCGGATCGCCACCGTCTCCTGCTCGGCCGCGGCCACCAGCTTGGCGGCATGCGCCTCGGCCTCCTGGCGCACCCGCTGGGCCTCGGCGTGGATGCCCTGCACCGCGGCAGTCGCCTCCTCGCGCAGCCGCGCGGCCTCGGCCTGCGCGGCGGCCACGATCTCCTGTGCCTCCTCCTCGGCGGCCTGCACCCGCAGCGCGCCGGCCCGGTCGGCCTCCGCGATGCGCTCGCGGGCGCGCTGCTCGGTCGCCTCGCGCAGCTGCTGGGCGGCCGACTCGGCGGCCTCGACGATCTCGGCAACCCTGGCGCTGGCGACGTCGATGTGGGAGGGGGGACCCGCGGACATGGACCCTCAAGCGTAGGTGGAGGTCAGAGCAGGTCGCGCAAGAACGCGGTCACCGCGCGCGCGAAGAGCTCCGGGCGCTCCCACGGCAGGAAGTGCCCGGCGCGCGGGACGACGAACGGGCCGACCACCTCGGCGAGCGCCGCCTCGGCGCGCTCGGGCCAATCGCGGTGCATCACGTGGTCGTCCGGGCCGTAGAGCGCCAGCGCCGGAACGGGGGAGCGCTCGAACCAGCGGGGCTTCTCGCTCAGCGGCCGCCGGCCCTGCGCGCTCTCGTAGTTGCCCAGGGAGGCCCGGAAGCGCACCGCGTCGCCGAACGGCTCGGCGTGCCAGCGGCGCGCCTCGCCGTCGAACGCGCCCGGGGTGGCCCAGAAGCGCGAGCCGTAGAACTGCTCGACGTAGCGGATGCGCTCCTCGTCGCTGCGCAGCGACGCGGTCAGCCCGTCGGCGTCGCGCCCCTGGCGCACGAAGTAGTCAGCGGCGGTGCGCACCTCCGGCGACGGCGGGCCGTCCGCGCCCGGCACGAGCGGCAGGATGCAGTTGAAGAGGACCTGCCGGACCACCAGGCCCGGGAAGCGCAGCCCCAGGTCGATGACCACCCCGCCGCCGAGGTCGCCGCCCGCCGCTGCGCAGCGGTCCATCCCCAGGCCGCGCAGCAGCGCCTCGAGGTCGCGCGCGTGCGCGGCGAGGTCGAAGAACCCGTCGGCCGGGACCGAGCTGTCGCCGAAGCCGCGCAGGTCCGGGACGACGACGTCGAAGCCCGCCTCGGCCAGCGCGGGGGCGACGCGCGCGTACAAGCGCTTGGTCTCGGGCCACCCGTGCACGAGCAGCAGCGGCAGCCCGCCGCCGTCGAAGCGCCAGTACGCGAGCTCCACGTCGTCGCGGACCAGCGCGCGCGAGACCGGGTGGTCCATGCCCTGGAACCTATGCTGTCGGGCCACATGGAGCACCGGTACGACCCGAGCGAGATCGAGCCGCGCTGGCAGCGCGTCTGGGCCGAGGAGCGCACGTGGCAGGTGTCCAACGACGCCTTCGACGGCGAGTCCTCGTACGTGCTCGAGATGCTCCCGTACCCCAGCGGCGAGCCCCACATCGGCCACCTGAAGAACTACTCGGTGGGTGACGCGGTCGCGCACTTCCACCGCCGCACCGGCCGCCGGGTCCTGCACCCGATGGGCTACGACGCCTTCGGCCTGCCCGCCGAGAACCACGCGATCAAGACCGGCCAGCACCCGCGCGAGTCCACGCAGCAGTCCATCGAGAGCTTCCGCCGGGCGTTCCACGCGCTGGGCATGTCCATCGACTGGACGCGCGAGCTCGGCACCCACGAGCCGTCGTACTACCGCTGGACGCAGTGGATCTTCCTGCAGCTGTTCCACGCCGGCCTGGCCTACCGCAAGGAGGCGGCGGTCAACTGGTGCCCCAACGACGCGACCGTGCTGGCCAACGAGCAGGTCGTCGGCGGGCGCTGCGAGCGCTGCGGCGCCGAGGTGGAGGTCCGCCAGCTCGAGCAGTGGTTCTTCCGCATCACCGACTACGCGGACCGCCTGCTCGACGATCTCGCGACGATCGAGTGGCCCGAGCACGTCAAGACGATGCAGCGCAACTGGATCGGCCGCTCGGAGGGCGCCGAGGTCGTCTTCCGCTGCGAGGAGGTCGGCGTCGACTACCCCGTCTTCACGACGCGGCCCGACACCCTCTTCGGCGCGACCTTCTTCGTCATGGCGCCCGAGCACCCCGACGTCGAGCGCCTCGCCGCGGGCACCGGGCAGGAGGAGGAGGTCCACCGCTACATCGCCCACGCGCTGACGGCCTCCAAGGAGGACCGGGGCGCCGCCGACAAGCCGAAGACCGGCGTCTTCCTCGGCCGCCACGTCGTCAACCCCGTCAACGGCGAGCGCCTCCCGATGTACGTGGCCGACTACGTGCTGCTGGAGTACGGGACGGGCGCGATCATGGCGGTGCCGGCCCACGACGAGCGCGACTTCGCCTTCGCCCAGGCCTACGACCTGCCGGTGCGCCGGGTCATCGAAGGTGGCGACGAGCTGCCGTACGCCGGCGACGGGACGCTGGTGAACTCGCATCCGGACTTCGACGGGATGCCCAACCGCGAGGCACTGGGGGCGATCGTCGACTGGCTGGACCGCGAGGGCAAGGGCCACGCCTCGATCAACTACCGGCTGCGCGACTGGCTGCTCTCGCGCCAGCGTTACTGGGGCTGCCCGATCCCGGTCGTGCACTGCCAGCAGTGCGGCGTCGTCGCGGTGCCCGAGGAGCAGCTGCCGGTCGTGCTGCCGGAGATCGACGACTACCAGCCCAAGGGCCGGTCGCCGCTGGCCGCGGCGGAGGACTGGGTGGCGACGCGGTGCCCCTCGTGCGGCCGGCCGGCGCGGCGCGAGACCGACACGATGGACACCTTCGTCGACTCGTCCTGGTACTTCCTGCGCTACTGCGACGCGCGCAACCACCAGGCGGCATGGGACCCGGCGGTGATCAACCGCTGGCTGCCGGTCGACCAGTACATCGGCGGCGTCGAGCACGCGATCCTGCACCTGCTCTACGCGCGGTTCTTCGTCAAGGCCCTGAAGGACCTCGGCCACCTCGACGCCGACGAGCCGTTCCAGAAGCTCTTCACGCAGGGCATGATCACGCGCGACGGCGCGAAGATGTCCAAGTCCAAGGGCAACGTCATCTCGCCGATGCCGATCGTGGAGCGCTACGGCGCCGACACCGCCCGCGCGTACGTCCTGTTCATCGGCCCGCCCGACCAGGACGCCGACTGGAGCGACACGGGCGTGGAGGGCATGCACCGCTTCCTGGGCCGGCTGTGGCGCCTGGCGGCGGGCGCGGCGCAGACCCTGCCCGACGAGCCCGTGCCGGCGAGCCCGGGAGCGGACGGCCTGCGCGTGCTGCGCAAGGCGCACTGGGCGATCGAGAAGGTCACCAACGACATGGCCGGCCGGTTCGCGTTCAACACGGCGATCGCGGCGGTCATGGAGCTCATCAACGAGGTCACGACCGAGAAGCGCGGCGACGCCGAGCCCGGCGCGGTCCGCTTCGCGCTGGCCACGGCGGCGTCCCTGCTCTTCCCGTTCGCCCCGCACGTGTCGACCGACGCCTACCACCTGCTGACCGGCCGCCGCGTCTGGGAGGAGGCGTGGCCGTCGGCCGACGACCGCTTCCTGGAGAGCGACACGTTCGAGCTGGTCTGCCAGGTCAACGGCAAGGTCCGCGACCGCGTGGACGCGCCGACCGGCGCTTCGGACGCCGACCTGCGGGCGCTGGCGCGCGAGCAGCCCAACGTGCAGGCCCACATCGACGGCAAGGACGTCGTCAAGGAGATCGTGGTGCCGGGCAAGCTCGTGAACATCGTTGTCAGGGGCTGACGTGGCCGGGACCCCCTACATCGCCGTGTGCGGGCCGTCGTCCTGCACGAAGGGCGAGGCGGCCGCCGCCGAGGAGGCCGGCGCCGCGATCGCCGAGGCCGGCGGGGTGCTGGTGTGCGGCGGCCTGGGCGGGGTCATGGAGGCGGCGTGCCGCGGCGTGCGCTCGCGGCGGGGCGTCGCCGTGGGACTGCTGCCGGGCGACGACCGGACGCAGGCCAACGGCTGGGTGAGCGTCGCGATCGCCACGGGCCTGGGCGAGCTGCGCAACGGGCTGATCGTGCGGGCGGCGGATGCGCTGATCGCGGTCGGCGGCTCGCCCGGAACGCTGTCGGAGATCGGCCTCGCGCTGCGGACGGGCACGCCGGTCATCGGCCTGGGGACCTACGAGCTCGACGGCATCCAGCCCGCCGCCTCGGGCGCCGACGCCGCTGCTCGCGCCCTGCGTGCCGCAGCGTCCTGAATCGCCGCAGAATCGCTGCATTGCGCGCGCATCCCGTGACGCGGCGGCGCCTACGGTGGCGCGGTGCCCTCGCTCAGCCGCTCCGAGATCGCCGGCTACGCGCTGTGCGCGGTGGTCGTGGCGCTGCTGGGCGTCCGGGCGCTGCGCCCGGGGCAGGCCGGCCCGCCCGCCACCGAACCGGTGGCGCACGTCACCCGGCCGGCGGCGCCCGACGGCGCGGGCGCGTCGGCGGCGCCCCGAGCCTCCCCGCCGGTCGTGCACGTCGTCGGCGCCGTGCGCCGGCCCGGGCTCTACCGGCTGCGTGCAGGCGCCCGGGTCGCGGACGCGGTGCGCCGGGCGGGCGGCGCCACCGCGCGGGCCGAGCTGCGGGCGCTCAATCTCGCCGCGAAGCTGCTCGACGCCCAGCAGGTCGTGGTGCCCGAGCGGGGGGCGCGTGAGGGCGCGGCCTTCGGCGGCGCGCCGGCCAGCGCGGCGGCCGGCGGGTCGGCGGCCGGCGGCGGGGCTGCCGCCGGCGCCGTCGGCCCCGCGACTGCGGCCGTCCCGGCTGCGCCGGTCGACCTCAACGCCGCCACCGCCGAGCAGCTCGAGACGCTCGACGGCGTCGGGCCCGCGACCGCGGCCAAGATCCTGCAGTACCGCGACGAGCACGGCGGCTTCCGCTCGGTCGACGAGCTGGCCCAGGTGCCCGGCATCGGCCCCAAGCGCCTGGCGGCGCTCCGCGAGCGGGTGCGCGTATGACGGCCTGGCGCCAGGCGGTGGCGCAGCGGCCGCGGCACGTGGCGGTGTGGGCCGTGGCCGGCGGGCTGCTGGCGGCGACCTGGCCGCCCGGCGCCACGCCGGCGCTGGCCCTCGCCGCCGTGCTCCTGCTGCGCGCGAGCCGCCTGCCGCGGCGCCTGGCCCTCGTGGCCGCGGCCGCGGTGCTGGCCGGCGGCGCGCTGGGGCAGGCGCGGCTGGAGGCGCTCGACCGCCACGGGCTCGGTCCGCTGCTGGAGCAGCGTGTCGCGGGCCACGCCACGCTGCTGACCCAGCCACGGGCGGATGCCGCAGGCCGCGCCCGCGCGCTCGTCGGCCTGCGCGTCGGACCGGCGCAGGGCCGCGTGCTCCTGCGGCTGCCGGGCACGGCCGCCGAGCGGCGGATCGGACGCGAGCTCGCGGTGGCGGGGCGGCTGCGCCCGCCGGACCGCGGCGCGCGGGCGCTCCGGGCCCACGCGACGCTGCTCGCCGAACGGGCCGTGCCCACGGGCGCCCGGCGCGGCGGCCTGGCCGGCCTCGTGGACGGCGTGCGCGACCGCGCCGCCGCGGCGCTGGCCCGGGGCCTGCCGCCCGTCGACGGGGCGCTGCTGCAGGGCATGGTGCTGGGCCAGGACGCCGGACTGCCGCAGCATGTCGTCGACGATCTCCGCGCGGCCGGCCTGGCGCATCTCACGGCGGCGTCGGGGCAGAACGTGCTGCTGCTCGCCGCGCTCGGGCTCGCGGCGGGCGCGCTGCTCGGGCTGCCGGTCCGCCCCCGCCTGGTGCTGGTCCTCGGGCTCGTCGCGCTGTACGTGCCCCTGGCGGGCGCGGGGCCCTCCATCCAGCGCGCGGGGGTGATGGGCGCCGCCGGCCTGGCCGCCACGCTGGCGGGCCGGCCCGCCGCCCGGTGGTACGCCGTCGGCCTGGCGGCGGCCGTCACCCTGGCGCTCGATCCGCGGGCCGCCGGCGACCCGGGATGGCAGATGTCGTTCGCGGCCGTCGTCGCGCTCGCCGCGCTCGCCCGGCCGCTGGCGGCGCGCCTGCAGGCCGACGCCGGCGCGCCCGGTCCGGGGCGGCGCGTCCGGGTGCCGCGGGGCGTCGCGGAGGCGCTGGCCGTCGCGGTCGTCGCGACCCTCGCGACGGCGCCGGTCGCCGCGGCCCACTTCGGCCGCACGTCGCTCGCCGCCGTCCCGGCCAACGTCCTGGCCGCCCCGGCCGTCGCGCCCGTGATGTGGCTGGGGACGACGGCCGGGGCGCTGGCCCAGGCGGCGCCGGCGCTCGCGGCGCCCGTCGCGGCCGTCGCCGCCGTGCCCGTCGCCTACGTCCGGGCCCTCGGCGGCGCGGCGGGCGGGCTCGGGGCGGCGGAGGTCGCCGTGCCGCCCGCGCTCGTCGTCGTGACCTGCGCAACCGCCCTCGGCGCGCTCGGGCTGCTCGCCGCCGCGCACCGGTGCCGGCAGCGCGCCGCCGACGCGGCGCGCGACGCGGCGCGCGGAGGCGTCGTGCCGGACGACCCTGTGCCGCCGCGTGTGCCCTCGGCGGCCGCGCGCCGTGCGCGGCGGGCGGCCGGCGTGGCCGTGGCCGTGGCGC
>DASPKC010000291.1:0-2929 GCA_035628295.1 Baekduia sp. | reverse complement strand
GGTAAGGAGTCTGGACGAAGCCGAACTCCGAGACGGTCGCCATCGAGGCGAGAGAGCCGATGAGCCCGATGTTCGGGCCTTCGGGCGTCTCGATCGGGCACATGCGGCCGTAGTGGGTCGGGTGGACGTCGCGCACCTCGATGGGGGCGCGCTCGCGGGTCAGGCCGCCCGCGCCGAGCGCCGAGAGGCGGCGGCGGTGGGTCAGGCCGGCCAGCGAGTTGGTCTGGTCCATGAACTGCGAGAGCTGCGACGAGCCGAAGAACTCCTTCAGCGCCGCCACGACGGGGCGGATGTTGACGATCGTCTGCGGCGTGATCGTGTCCTCGTCCTCGGTGGTGAGGCGCTCACGGACGACGCGCTCCATCCGGTAGAGGCCGATGCGGAAGGCCTCCTGGATGAGCTCGCCGACGGTCCGCAGGCGGCGGTTGCCGAAGTGCTCGTACTCGTCGAGGCGGTCGGCGATCGGCTCGCGCGGGAGGATGACGGCCTCGGCCGCGTAGTCCTTGATCTCGACGTCCGGGTCCTCCGGGATGCCCAGCAGCTTGGGCAGCGAGATCAGCTCGCGCACGAGCGCGTGGATGTCGTCGTGCGTGAGGGTGCGCGTCTCGAGGTCGATGTCGAGGTTCAGGCGCGAGTTGAGCTTGTAGCGCCCGACGCGCGTGAGGTCGTAGCGCTTGGGGTCGAAGAAGAGCTGGTTCAGCAGCGAGTAGGCCGCGTCGACCGACGGCGGCTCGCCCGGGCGCTGCTTCTTGAAGAGCTCGATGAGCGCGCCCTTCTTCGTCTTCCAGGCCTCGGAGTCCGACTCGATCGTGTTGCGGATGTAGGCCGAGCCGCCGAAGAGCTCCAGGAGCTCCTGGTCGAGGCGCTCGATGTCCTCGTGGCTCTCCTCGCGGTCGCCGTCGACCTCGGGGTTGTAGGTCATGGCCCGCAGGAGCACGGTGACCGGCAGCTTGCGCTTGCGGTCGATGCGGACGAAGACCTTGCCCTTCTTGTCGATCTCCATCTCCAGCCACGAGCCGCGGGCCGGCATGAGGTTGGCCGTGAAGACCTGCTTCTCGCGGTCCTTGGCCTCCATGACGTACGCGCCGGGGGAGCGCACGAGCTGGGTGACGACGACGCGCTCGGTGCCGTTGATGATGAACGTGCCGCGCTCGGTCATCCACGGGAAGTCGCCCATGAAGACCGACTGCTCGCGGATCTCGCCCGTCTCGTGGTTGATGAACGCGACGGTGACGGTCAGCGGGCGCGAGTAGGTGAGGTCCTTCTCGCGGCACTCGAGGATCGAGTTGGCGGGCTCGTCGAAGTGGAACTCGCCGAAGTTGACGGCCAGGTGGCCGGTGTAGTCCTCGATCGGCGAGATGTCGTCGATCGTCTCCCGCAGCCCGCCGTTCTCGGTGTCGACCAGCCACGCGAACGAGCGGCGCTGGATGTCGATGAGGTTGGGGACGTCCAGGACCTTGTCAAGACGTGCAAAGGTCCGGCGCGTCCGGACGGCGTCAGCGGCGCGAGGCACTACGGCGGCTCCTCGGGAGAGAGGCGGTGTACACAGAGAGGGGTGGCACGCGTCCGAGACCTGAACGCGGCGCGACCGTCCACCCTAGCACAGGGCATGGTGAAGCCCCCACAGGGGCGGTCGGCGCTCACGGACCCCGTCCGGCCGGCTCCGCGTATGTGGCGCGGGCGGCATGTTGGACGGCTACGGCTATCGGCCGACGCGCGCAGTGTAGAGCACGTGGGAAGGGCGCGCGACGGGCGGTCCGACGGACGCCGCGCGCGTCAGCGCGCGGGCGTGGCGCCGCGGCCCGGCTGCGTCGACACGCCCCCGGCACCGGACGGGTGCACCTGCGGGAACTTCTGCAGGCGGCCCTGGAACGGGATCTTGTCCGAGAGCTCGCAGCCGGGGTTGCGATCGGTCGGCGGCTTCTCGCCGCCCGCGTTCGCGCAGTCCCACGTCGGCAGGATGAAGCGGTCCGGCCGCACGAACGGACCGGTCCGGTCGTTGTAGCCGTCGGGCGGGATGTAGGCGTTGCCGCGGTTGGCCGCGCTGCGCCGGGTCTGCGGCAGCGTGTCGCTGCCGAGCACGATGACCTGGGGCAGCGCATGGCCGTTGGTGCCGGGCTGCTTGGCCAGCGTGTTGGCCAGCGCGGTCGGCCCGGTGTTGAGGAAGTCCGACACGGTGGTCTGGTAGAGCTCGAGCATCTCGAGCACCGGGTTGAGCTGCTGCAGCAGCGGCCCGAGCTCCTTGAGCGTCGGCGCCATGCCGCGGAAGATCCGGCCCATCGCCGGCAGGCCCTGCTCGCCGGCCGCGATCAGGGGGCGGAACTCGACGAACAGGTTTTCGAGGTCGGGCGCCAGGCGGCGCAGCGACGCGAGCGTCGGAGCGGCGTCGCGCAGCACGGGCTCGAGGTCGCGCACGAGCGGCGTGGTCTCGCCCGAGAACGTCTCCAGGCGGTTGAGCGTCGCCCGCGACTCGCGCAGGAACGTCGGGAAGATCCGGAACGACTCGGCCAGCGACTCGCGCTTGGCGGCCAGGGCCTCGAGGGCGGCGCGGTTGGACGTGATGAGGCCGCGCAGCGCCGCCTCGTTGCGGGTGAGCGCCTCGAACGTGTCGCCCGTCCCGCGGATGAGCTGCGTCAGGGCTTCGCGCCGGCGGTTGAGCACGTCGACGACCGACTGGGCGTTCTCGACGAAGCCGGGAAGGTTGCCGAACACCGCGTTGGCGCGGTCGCCCTCGCCCTCGAACGCCTTGACGCTCGAGCGCTGCCAGGCGCGGAACGCGTCGCGGGTGTCGGCGTCGAAGATCCGCAGCAGCTCGTCGAACTCGACGGTGGGCTGCACGCGGACGTTGCGCAGGCGGCCGCCCTCCTCGATCTCGTCGGCGCCCTTGGAGCCCGGGGTCAGCTCCACGTAGGTCTCGCCCAGGAGCGTC
>DASPKC010000290.1:0-9975 GCA_035628295.1 Baekduia sp. | reverse complement strand
CGTGGTCGTCCTGCAGGTGGGTGAGGTCTCGCAGGGCGCGTGGATGGGCGGCCACTTCGGCCCGGTGCACAGCCTCGGCGAGGACCTGCTGTCGCTCGTCAAGGGCATGGCCATCGGGATGAGCGTGATCCTCGTCGGCCTGTTCTACGGCTACACCGTGCGCGGCGGGCCGGTCGAGGTTGGGGAGGCCACCGCCCGCTCGATGGTGGTCAACCTCGTCCTAATCCACCTCATCGGCGGCACCCTGACCATCCTCTTCTTCGGCGCCGACGCGCGCCTGCCGATCGGCGGATGACGCGCGCCACCCTCACCAAGCTGCTGGTGCTGCTCGCCGCGGGCGTCCTGCTCGTCGTGCTGTGGCCCGGAGGCGACGGCCGCCGCGTGCGCGCGTCCTTCCCGAGCGCCATCAACCTGGTGCCGGGCGCGGAGGTCCGTCTCGGCGGCCTTAAGGTGGGGACGGTCCGCGACATCGAGCTGCGCGGCGGCCGGGCCGACGTGGAGCTGGGCATCGACGACGACGGCGCCTGGCCGGTGCGCCGCGGCACGACCGCGACGATCCGCCTCGGCGGCACGGTCTCCTACGCCAACCGCTACGTCGAGCTGGTGCCCGGGCCGGCGCACGCCCCGGCGCTCGCCGACGGTGCCCGACTGCCGGTGCGCGACGCGTCGTCTCCGGTGGAGTTCGACGAGGTCTTCCAGGTCTTCGACCCCAGGACGCGGGCGGGGCTCGGGAAGCTGATCGACACGGGAGCGGCCACGTTCGGCCCGCGCGCGCGGGAGCTGCGCGAGGGCCTGCACTCAGCAGGGCCCGCGTTCACGCAGGTGCGCGGAACCTTCGAGGCGCTCGCCGGCGACCGCGCCGCGCTGCGGACGCTCGTGCGCACGGGCGCCGGCGTCGCGGGCCAGCTCGCGCGCCGCGAGGGCGCGCTGCGGGCCCTCGTCGACGACACCGCCCGCACGCTGACCGCGGTGGCGGCCGGCGACGGCGACGTGCGCCGGACGCTGCGCGCGCTGCCCGGGACGCTGCGCGCCGCGCGCGGCACGCTCGACGGGGCCGACGGCAGCCTCGCGCGGCTCGATCCGCTCCTGGCGGAGCTCCGGCCCGGAGGGCGGGAGCTGCGGCGCACGGCCGCGCCGCTGGCGGACGCGGTCGGGACGCTGGGCGACGTCGCGCCGGAGCTGCGGGCGACCCTCGCACGGCTGCGCTCGGGCGGCCCCGGCATCGCGGGGTTCCTGCGCGCGGCCGACCCGCAGCTGCGCCGGCTGAAGCCGGTCCTCGAGCGCGCACGGCCGATGCTCGGCTGCCTGCGCCGCTACAGCCCGGAGCTCGCGGGCCTCTTCTCCACCTGGGCCGGGTTCAACACCGGCTACGACGCCGCCGGCCGGTTCGCGTGGCTCAACGGCCAGGTCCTGCCGTTCCCGAACGCGACGCCGCTGCCGAGCAAGGCCATCGCCGACACGTTCGCCGGCCTGCGCTACAGCCTCGTGCGCCCGCCCGGCCTCAACGCCGGCGATCCGCAGCTGGTCCCGGACTGCGGCGTCACCGCCGACGGGTCGGACCCGGCGAAGGACCCGGAGGCGGCGGGGTGAGCCGCGTGCTCGTGGCGCTCGGGCTCGTCGTCGTGGCGGTCGCGGCGGCCGTCGTGCTGGCCGGCGGGGCGGACGACGACCGCGTCCGCGTGCGCGCGGAGTTCCACGACGCCGCCGGGCTGCGGCCCGGCTCCGTCGTGCGCATCAACGGCGCGACGGTCGGCTCGGTGGACGAGCTACGCGTGACCGGTCGCGACACGGCGGAGGCGGTGCTCGATCTCGAGCACGACGCGCGCCCCGGCGCCGGGGCGCGCGCGGCGGTCCGCCCGCTCAACCTGCTCGGCGAGAAGTTCGTGGACCTGCGCATCGGCGACCGCGCGCGCCCGGTCCGGCGCATCGGGCTGCCGGCGACGTCGACGCCCGTGGAGCTCGACGACGTCCTGGACGTGCTCGACCCGCAGACGCGCGACCGCCTCGCCCTGCTGCTCGGCGAGGCGGGGGTCGCGCTCGGCGGCCGCGGCAAGGACCTGCGCGCGGCGCTGCGGGCGCTGCCGCCGACGCTCGAGGACGCGACCGGCCTGCTGACCGGGCTGTCGCAGGACACCGCCGTCCTGGAGCGGCTCCTCGTCGAGGCCGACCGCGTGGCGGATCGGGTGGCCCGCGAGCGCGTGCCGCTCGGCGAGCTGGTGCGCACCGGCGCCCGCGCGCTGGAGGCGCCCGCCGCCCGGCGGCGGGAGCTGCAGGCGACGCTGTCCGCGACGCCGCCCGCCCTGGCGCAGCTGCGCGCGACGCTGCGGCGCCTGGACCGGGCCGGCGCGCCGCTGCGCCCCGCCGCCCGCGGCCTGCGCGACACCGCGCCGGCGCTCACCCGGACGCTGCAGGCGGTGCCCGGCTTCCGCGAGGCCGCGGCCCCGGCGCTGCGCGCCGCGCGCGACACCGCGCCGGCGCTCACGCGGCTCGGGCGTGAGGCCTCGCCCGTCGTGCACCGGCTGCGTCCCGCGGCGGCGTCGCTCTCCGCCCTGGCCCAGGACGCCGACGCCCTCACCCGGACCCTCGACGAGGGCGCGGCGGCGGACCTGCTCGGCCTCATGCAGAACTGGGCGCTGGCCATCCAGACGCGCGACGGCGTCGGCCACCTGTTCCGCGTGTCGCTGTCGCTCATGCCCGACGCGCTGCGCCAGCTCGACGCGTACGTCGACGGGCCCGCGCGGCGCCGCGGCCGGGCCCGTCCCCAGCCGGCCGCGCGCCCGGACCGCGGCGTGGCGGTCCCGTCGACCCCGTCCCGTCCCCGGGACCCCGTCGAGCGCGCCGTGCCCGGGCCGCTGCGCCCGGCGCTCGAGCAGGTCCAGGACGCGATCCGCGGCCTGACCGGTGCCGGCAAGGCCGGTGGCGCGCCCCAGGAGCGCACCTTGACCGGCGTCCTCGACTTCCTGCTGCGCCCATGAGCCGTCGCCGCACGCAGCGCAGCAGCATCCCCCCGGCGCAGAACCCGCGGCTCCTGCTGCTCGGGGCGCTGACCGTCGCGCTCGCCGTGGCGGTGCTGCTGATCGCCATGCGCTCCGCCGGCGGCCTGCCGGGCGAGTCGCACTACGACCTGCGCGTGCAGTTCGGGGCGAGCGCCGCCGCGCCGGTGCTCCCCGCGCAGGGCTCCGACGTGCGCATCGCCGGGCGCCGCGTGGGGCAGACGCGCAAGGCCGAGCTGGAGCGCGGCGTCGCCACGCTCGAGCTGCAGCTCGACAAGGACGCCGGGCCGCTGCCGGCCGACACCCGTGCGCAGGTCCGCGCGCAGGGCCTGCTCGGCGCCAAGTACGTGGACCTCGTCCCCGGCCGCGCGCGGGCGACGATCCCCGACGGAGCGATCCTGCCGGCGACGCGCTCGTCCATCCGCGTGACCCTGTCCGACGCGCTCCAGGCGTTCGACGCGCAGGCGCGCCCCGGGCTGCGGGGCCTGCTGCGCGGCCTCGGCGGCGGCCTGGCCGGCCGCGGGGGCGAGCTCAACGCCGGGCTCGAGGACCTGGCGCAGGGGCTCGACGGCTTCCGCCGCGCCTTCGGCCCGGTCGTGGACGACGGCACGCTCGGGCCGCTCGTGTCGGGCGCGGAGTCGTTCGTCGCCGCACTGGACCCCGTGCGCAACGACCTCGCGCGGCTGTTCGACGAGGCGGGCGCGGCGCTCGAGCCGTTCGCCGCCGAGGGTCCGGCGGTCCGCCGGCTGCTGGAGACGGCGCCCGGCGCGCTGGACGGCACCCGCCGCAGCCTCGCGGCGACGGACCCCGTGCTCGAGCGGGCCGAGCGCTTCGCCCGCGCGACGACGTCCTTCACCGCGGCGGCGCCGGCCGGCTTGACGGCGCTCACGCGCGTCCTGCGCGACGGCCGCGCCCCGTTGCGCAGCGCCGACCGCGTCCTGCGCGACGCCGGCGGCGCCGTCGCGCCCGTGCTGCGGCTGACCGCGGCGCTGGACCCGGCGCTGCCGCGGCTGCGCCGCACGCTCGAGGACGCCCGCACGCCGGCGCGGATCCTGGGCGACTACGGCTGCGACATCGCCCGCTTCGGCCAGACCTGGCGCAGCATGATCGGCTACGCCGCCAAGGGGCAGTTCGGCGAGCTCGGGCCGCTGGCGATCCTGCGCACCACGCTGGTCATCTCGGGCGGGACCTCGGGCGTGCCCAACCCGACGCCCGGCGCCAAGGTCGACGGCAGGATCGATCCCTGCGAGCCGGTGCGAGGACCGCGATGAGCGTCGGCCGCCGCCACCGCCCGCAGCGCGATGCGCGCGCCATCGGCGCCCTCGCCCTGGTCGTCACCGCGCTGGCGGTCGCCGCGTCGATCGCGCACGACCTGCCGTTCGTGGGCGGCGGGCACCGCGAGGTCACGGCCGAGTTCGCCACGGCGCGGCAGGTCACCTCCGACACGCCGGTGCGCGTCAAGGGCGTCGAGGTCGGCAAGGTCGCGCAGGTCCGCTACGACGAGGGCCGCGAGGTCAGCGTCGTCACCTTCCGGCTGACCGACGACGACGTGCGGCTGCGGCGCGACGCGACGGCCGCGCTGCGCTGGCGCACCGCGCTCGGCGGCCGCATGGAGCTGGCACTCGACCCTGGCTCGCCGTCGGCGCCGCCGCTGGACGGGAGCCTGATCCCGCGGCGGCGCACCCGCATCCAGGCCGAGCTCGAGGACGTCACGCGCGTCCTCGACGGCCGGGGCACCGCCGGGACGCGTGCAATGCTGCAGGAGCTGCCCCGCGCCCTGGCCGGGGACGACGCGGGCCGCGCGATCGACGCGCTCGGGCCCGCGCTGCGCCCGTTCCCCAGGGCGATGCGCGCGCTGCGCGGCGAGCGTGACGGGGACCTCCCCGGCCTGGTGCGCAGCGGTTCGCGGGCGCTGCGCGCGATGGACGACGCGCAGCGGTCGCTGGGGGGCTTCGTGGACGGCGCCGCCGCCACGATGGGGACGACCGCCCGGCGCGCGGCCGACCTGCGCGCGACGTTCGCCGCCGCGCCCGGGGCGCTGGCGGCGACGCGGCGCACCACGGGCGAGGTCGACCGGACGCTGCCCCGACTCGACGCGCTGGTCGCCGACCTGCGCCCCGCGACGCGCCGGCTGGCGCCGGTCCTGGCCCGCACCCGGCCGGCGGCGCGCCAGCTCGACCGCGTGCTGCGCGACGCCCGTCCGCTCGTGCGCGCCCTGCGCCCTGCCGTCGACCGGCTGGCGCGCGCGTCGAGGCCCGGCCGCCGGGTCCTGTCGGCCCTCGATCCCACGCTGCGGCGGCTGGAGGGCGACCTGCTCCCGTTCCTGGAGGCCCGCGACGACGACCTCGAACTGCCGGTCTACCAGCTGATCGGGCCGACCATCTCGTCGCTGAACGCGGCGGGCGGCCTCTTCCACGACACCGGCCACATCGTCAACTTCCCCGTCCAGCCCAGCGAGACCTCCGCCACGCTCGTGCCCTGCGCGCTGTTCCTGACCGACCCGACGGCCGCGCAGAAGGTCCGCTGCGAGCTGCTGGAGCGGGGGCTGCGCACGATGCTCAGCGGGAGGGCCCGCCCGTGAGCCGCGCCGAGCACCGGAGGGCGGTCGTCGCCCGCACCCGCCTGCAGCTCGCCCGCGCGCGCGGGTCGCTGATCGTCCTGGCGGTCGGCCTCGCGCTCGCCGCCGCCAGCGCGGTCGTGCTGGTCGGCCTGCTGAGCGGCGGCTCCCCGCTGGCCGAGCGCCAGACCGTCCGGGTCGCGGTCGACGACGCCAAGAGCGTGGTGCCCGGCAAGAACGAGGTGCGATGGGCCGGGGTCGTGGTGGGTCGCATCACCGGCGCCGAGCTGGAGGGCGGCAAGCCCGTGCTCACCGCGGAGATCGAGACGGGCAAGGGCCGGCGCCTGCACCGCGACGCCCGCCTGCGGCTGCGGCCGCAGACGGCGCTCAACGACATGTACCTCGATGTGGTCGACGGCGGCACCCCCCGGGCAGGCCGCCTGGACGGCGACCAGGTCCTCGACGCCGGGCGCACCCAGACGACCGTGGACGTCGCGGAGGTGCTCAACGTCTTCTCGGCCGATGTGCGCGACCGGCTCGAGCAGGCGCTCGAGGAGCTCGCGATCGGGCTGCCCGACCGGGGCGCCCAGCTGCGCTCGGCCTTCGCCGAGCTGGTGCCGTTCGTGCGCGCCGCGCACCGCATCGGCCGCGTGGTCGAGCGGCGCGACCGCGTGACCCGCAGGCTCGTCAGCCGCACGAAGGTGATCCTGGACGAGCTCGCCCGCCGCGACGGCGACGTGCGCGCCCTGGTGCAGCACGCCGACGGGGCGTTCGGCGCGCTGGCCGCGCGGCGCCAGGACCTCGACCGCACGCTCGGCGACCTGCCCCCGACACTGCGGCGGCTGGAGACCTCCTTCGCGCTGCTGCACGACACGCTGGACGAGGTCCGCCCGGCGCTGCGGGCGCTGCGGCCGGCGGCCCGGGCGCTGCCCGGCGGCCTCGACGGCCTCGACCGCCTCGTGGCCGAGCTGCGTCCGGCGCTCACCGCGTTCGCCCCGGCGATCCCGGCCCTGCGGCCGCTGGCCCGCGACCTGGCCCCCGCGTCGCGGTCGCTGGAGACGGCCTTCGTGCGCCTCGCCCCGCAGGTGCCGCGGGTGGACCGCGTCACCGCGCAGGTGTCGCGCTGCAAGCGCGAGGTCCAGAAGTTCTTCGCCTGGAGCATGTCCGTGTTCAAGTTCGGCAGTCGCGGCTTCGACGCGACGTCGCCGCGTGGCGCGCTCATCTTCGGCGCCGACGCGCTGACCGACGGCAACGACCCCAACCTCGTCCCGGTCATCGGCTGCGCCGACGGGAGGCCGCCGCGATGATCGGGGCGCGCACCGGCTTCCCCCTGCGGCTGCTCCTGCTCGCGCTCTTCGTCGCGGCGACGGCCGGCGTGTTCCTGGTGCTGCTGAACATCGCCGGCGGCGTGCAGGTCGGCGACCGCTACCGGGTGGACGCGGTGGTCCCGACGGCCGTGCAGCTGTCGACCAACGCCGACGTCACCTCCGCCGGGGTGCGGATCGGGCGCGTCGAGGAGGTTTCCAACCGCGGCGCGACGGCGGTGCTGCGCCTGGCGATCGACCCCGACCACGGGCCGGTGCACCGCGACGCGCGCGTGCAGGTGCGCGCCAAGACGCTGGTGGGGGAGAACTACGTCGACCTGGACCCGGGCACGGCGCGTGCCGGCGCGGTGCCCGACGGCGGCGAGCTGCCGGTCCGCCGTGCCGTCGCCACCACGCAGCTCGAGGACGTCCTGTCGCAGATGAGCCCGCAACGCCGCCGCCGGCTGTCGCGGCTGCTGCAGGGCCTCGGGCCGGGGGTCGGCGACGCCCGGATCACCGGCCGGGCGCTCAGCGGCGTCGCCGATCTCATGGAGGGCGGCAAGGCGCTCGTCGCGCCGCTGGACGCCGAGCGCGATGCGCTGCGCGCGCTCGTGGCTGACCTCGGGACGGTGTTCCGCGCGGTCGGCGAGCGCGGCGAGATGCTGCGCACGCTGGTCACGGCCGGGCGCACCGCGTCGCGCAGCGTCGCCGCCGAGGACCGCGCCCTGCGAGCCTCGCTGCGCGAGCTGGCGCCGACGCTCACGGCGGCTCGGCGCACCACGGGCCGGCTCGCCGGGGTCGGCTCGCGGGCGGTCCCGCTGCTGGACGACCTCACCCCCGCGGTGCAGCGCCTGACCCCGCTGGCGCGCGACCTGCCCGAGGTCTCGCGCACCACGCTCGGGGCCCTGCGCGAGCTGCAGCGCGCGGCGCCGGTCACGCGCCGGGTGCTGGCCGCGCTGCGGGCGGTGGGAGCGCCGGGCGCGGCGGCAGTCCCCGCGCTCAATGAGGTGCTACGCGACCTCGGCCCGGTGATCCGCTACCTGTCGCCCTACAGCCGCGATGCCGGCTCGTTCTTCGCCGGTCTCGGGCAGAGCGTCAGCTCCCGCGATGCGACGGGGCACGTGGCGCGCCTGCAGCCGGTCCTCAGCATGGCGGCGCTGCCCGTCCTCGGCGAGACCGAGCGCCGTGCCATCGACGCCGCGCTCGGCGCGGGCCTCGGCCGCCTGCTCAACGTGCGCGGGCACAACAACCTGCCGCGCCCCGACACGCTCGGCGCGCCGCAGCCCCGCTCCGGCGACGCGCCGCGCGTCGAGCGCGACGGGACCCCGTGACGCCGTCCCGACCCTGACCCGAGGAGCCCTCCGTGCCCAACGCCACCACCGTGCCGGTCGTCGCCACCAAGGTCGGTGCGCAGATCCTCCGCGAGCGCCTGCGGCCCAGGCCCGCGGTCACGGCCGCGGACATCCCGGTCCGGCTCGACGCGCTCACCGACGACTGGCTGACGGCCGTCCTGTGCCGCGAGGCGCCCGGCGCGCGCGTGCTCGGGCACGAGCTGGTCGGCGGCTCGGACGGCACGAGCTCCCGGCGTGCGGTGCAGGTCCGCTACAACGCGGCGGGGGAGGCCGCGGGCCTGCCGACCAGGCTGTTCGCCAAGTCCGCCTCGAGCTTCCAGTCGCGGCTCTTCCTCGTCCTCGGCGGCGTGACCGAGGCCGAGACGATCTTCTACCGCGACATCCGCCACGAGCTCGACCGGCTGCGCAGCCCGCGGGCGTACTTCGCCGCGTCCGACGACCGCACGTTCCGGTCGATCGTGCTGATGGACGACCTCGCCGCGCAGGGCTGGACGTTCCCCGACCCGATGTCCGAGACGCTCTCCCGTCAGGACGCCGAGGACATGGTGGACCAGATGGCCTACTACCACGCGACCTTCTGGGGCGACCCACGACTCGACACGCAGTTCGGCCGGCTGCAGACCACCTACGACTTCCAGGCCCGGCTGAACGCCATCGGCATCGAGAAGCGCGCGGTGGTTGGCATCGAGCGCGGCAGGGACGACCTGCCGCCGGCGCTCTACCGTCGCAAGGCCGAGATCCTGCCGGCGACGATGCGCGCGCTGCAGCGCAACTCCTCCGGCACGCGGACGCTCCTGCACCAGGACGTCCACCAGGGCAACTGGATGCGCGACCCCGACGGCCGGATGGGCCTCTACGACTGGCAGGCCGTCGCCAAGGGCGAGTGGGCCCTGGACGTCAGCTACGCGATGGCCGTCAACCTGACCGTCGAGGACCGCCGCGCGTGGGAGCCCGACCTGCTCGAGCGCTACCTCCAGCGCCTCGGCGAGGAGGGCGTCGAGCGGCCCCCGACGCTCGAGGAGGCGTGGCTGCGCTACCGCCAGCAGCCGTTCCACGTCCTGATCTTCGCGCTCCTGACGATCGGCGCCGGCCGGCTGCAGCCCGACATGCAGCCCAAGGACTACATGTCCCGCTGCCTGCGCCGCATCGCGACATTCGTCGACGACCACGAGTCGCTGGACAGCCTCGGCGCGCGGTGAGAGCTGTTCGGGCATTCCGTCCGAACATGGTGCTCGGACACCCAGTAGGGTGACGCTCATGGGAGATCTCGACGGCAAGGCGGCACTGGTCACGGGCGCGGGCCGCGGCATCGGCGCGGAGGTGGCGCGCAAGCTCGCGGCCCGCGGCGCCCAGGTGCTGGTCAGCGACATGGACGAGACCGAGGCGCGGGGCGTCGCGGACGAGGTCGGCGGCGCCGTGCACGTCGGTGACCTGACGAAGCCCGGCGCGTGCGACGAGCTGGTCGCCACCGCCGTCGAGGCGTTCGGCCGGCTGGACATCATCGTCAACAACGCGGGCTACGCGTGGGACGGGCCGCTGCACAAGGTCTCCGACGAGCAGTTCCAGGCGATGCTCGACATCCACTGCATCGTCCCCTTCCGGGTGCTGCGCGCCGCGGCGCCCCACCTGCGCGAGCCGGCCAAGGCCGACGCCGCCGCAGGGAACGAGGTCTTCCGCAAGGTCGTCAACGTCACCTCGCTGGCGGGGATGATGGGCAACGCCGGGCAGGTGGCGTACGCCGCGGGCAAGGCGGGCGTCGTCGGGCTGAC
>DASPKC010000289.1:0-6261 GCA_035628295.1 Baekduia sp. | reverse complement strand
GGCGTCGAAGCGCTCGCGGCAGTCGGCGCCCGTGTACTGGTAGACGTAGAGCCGGTCGACGTCGGAGCGGTAGCGCTTGGCCAGGCGGAACATCCACTCGACCGCGTCGTCGGCCCGGCGCTCGGCCGCGCGGACACTGGCGCGCGAGTCCGGGTTGCAGCGGAAGTCGCCGGTGTCGCCGAGCTTCACCACGCCGCCGGTCTCGGTCAGCCAGATCACCTCGCGGTCGGTGTGGCGCTTGACCTCGCGGATGACGTTGCGCGTGCCGCCGGTGCTCTCGCGGTTGGTGTCGGAGTAGTTGTGCAGGCCGACGAAGCGCCCGCGCTGCCTGTACGTGCGGCCGAGCGCGCCGTAGAACCGCCGGATGTAGCTGCGGGTCGACGCGCGCTGGCGCGAGGTGCGCCCGTCGAGCACGTCGAGGGCGATCACGCGGCACCGCGCCGTGAGCGGTGTGCGACACCGGTCGCGGTCGTCGAGCATGCGCCACAGCTCCTGGAAGAACTGCGCCGCGCGCGTCGGCGACCGGTAGGTCGGCTGCGTGCGGTCGTTGGCCTCGTTCCAGACGCCGAACTCGCGCACGCCGTCGTCCCAGTAGCGGTCGACCAGCGCCCCGACCTTGCGGCGGTACTCGGTGCGCGATGGCAGCCGCGCCGCGCGCGGGGTGTAGTCGTCGGTGGAGAAGTGCAGCAGCACGTCGACGTCCGCGCGGTCGGCGGCGGCCATGAAGTCGTCGGCGGCAGCCAAGCGGGCGGGGTCGTCGATCGCGTTCCAGGCGATGACGTAGCGCGTGCGCTCGACGTCGAGGCGCTGGAAGCTCGGGTCGGTGAAGGTCTGCGAGAAGTTGTCGGCGATCCCGACGCGGACGGTGCTGCGGCTGGCCTCGGCGGAGGAGGCGCCCAGCAGGACGGCCGCGACGGCCATGACGGGCAGGAAGGGGCGTCGCATCACCCCTTGTGACCGACGGCGACCGCCGGCGACGCGGTGCCCCGTCGCCGCGCGGACCTATGGCTTGAGCAGCTCCGAGGCGCGGAGGTGGTGGTCGACCTCGTACCAGGCCGGCCGCCGCGAGCGGTCGCGGCGCACCAGGCCGGCGTCGAAGCGCTCGCGGCAATCCGCGCCGGTGTACTGGTAGACGTAGAGCCGGTCGACGCTCTTGCGAAAGCGCGTCGCGAGCTTGAACATCCACCGCACCGCGCCCGCAGCGCGCTGCTCGGCGGCCTGCACGCTCAGGGGGTCGTCGGCGAAGCAGCGGAAGTCGCCGGTGTCGCCGATCTTCAGCACGCCGCCGGTCTCGGTCAGCCAGATGCGCGGGCGCCTGGTGTGGCGCTGGACCTCGCGCAGGGCGTTGCGGGTCCCGCCCGAGCTGTTGCGGTTGGTGTCGGAGTAGTTGTGCAGCCCGACGATGCGCGCGCGCTCGCGATACGTCCTGCCGAGCCGCTTGTAGAAGCGCCTGATGTAGGCGCGGACGGCCTTGAGCTGCTTCTTCGAGCGCCCGTCGAGGACGTCGAGCGCCACGACGCGGCACCCGGCCATCCTGGGCCCGCAGCGGCCGGGCACCTGCAGCATCCGCCACAGCTCCTGGAAGAACTCCGCCGCGCGCTCGGGCGACTGGTAGGTGGGCTGGGTGCGGTCGTTGGCCTCGTTCCACACGCCGAAGTGGCGCACGCCGTAGCCCCAGTAGCGCGCCACGAGCGCGCCGACCTTCTGGCGGTACTCCAGCCGGCTGGGCAGGCGGGCCGCCCTGGGGGTGTAGTCGTCGGTGGAGAAGTGCAGGAGGACCTCGACGCCGGCCCGCCGCGCCGCCTCCAGGAACTGGTCGGCGCCGAGCAGGCGCTCGGGGTCGTCGACGAGGTTCCACTGCACGACGTAGCGCGTGCGCTTGACGCCCAGGCGCAGGAAGCCCGGGTCGGTGAAGGTCCACGGGAAGTTGTCGGCGACGCCGACGCGCACGGTCGTCGGGCTGGCGGTCGCCGGCAGCGCGCCCGCGCCGGTCGCCGCGCACGCGGCGACAGCGACCAGGACGACGGCGAGCAGCCGCCTCACGGCCGGCGCACCTGCCCGTCGCCGGCGCGCACCAGGGCGCGGCCGTCGAGTCCGGCGGGCGGCCCGCCGGGCCCCGGGTCGGCCGGCCGCGACCGGCAGTGCGCGCGCCGCGCCTCGACCGAGCTCGCGGGCGGGCGGTAGGCGAAGAAGGCGAGGATGGCCTGCGCCGAGGCGGCGGCCTGGCGCTCGATCGACCGGGCGACACGCTGGCGCGCGGCGCGCGTCCGAGCGCGCGCCAGGCGCTCGGCGTTGCGCCACACCCCCTCGCGCCAGCCCGCGACGAGCTGGAAGCCCAGCGCGCCGCTGAGCGGGCCGTAGGGGTTGTAGAGCGCCATGCGCGGGTCGTCGACCGCGGTCGCGCGACCGTACACGTCGTCGAAGGAGGCGTTGAGCACGGTGTTGAACCGGTCGTGGTCGTCCTTGCGCGACCGGCCGTCCGGCCCGAGGAGCCCGAGGCCCGCGAGCATGAACGGCATGTCGCGCTGGACGTGGGCGTTGATGCCCAGCAGCAGGTCCCCGAGCCCTTCGACCTGCCGGCCGCGCGCCGCATCGAACGCCAGGCGCCACGCCTCCGGGACCTCGTCGAAGCGCTTGCGCGCGTGCGCGTCGAACGCGTCGAAGTAGAGCTGGGCGAACACGGCGTCCTCGTGGGCCAGGAAGCGGTCGTCGGCGAAGAACCCCTGCGGCAGCTGGGCGTAGTGCTGCGTGACGGTCAGGTAGTTGCGCAGGAACAGCGCACGGTGGTCGCAGCGGGCATCCAGCCGGGCCAGGCGCTCCCCCATCCGGGCGATGGTGCGCCCCACGCACGACGGGGCGCCGTCCGCGCACGCGTCGAACGTGCTCGGCGTGAAGCCCTTGGCCATCGACGGCAGCAGCGACGCCCAGCCCACGAACGGCGGGTCCTCCGCCCGCGCGGCCGGCGCCGCGGCCAGGACGACGGCGAGCGTCGCCAGCAGCAGCCCCCTGCGCATGGCGGCCACGATACTCCGAGCCTCTGCAGGTCGTCGCACACACCGACCACCCCGAGGCGCGCGAGATCGTCGCCTCCGACCACTGCGTGCTGCGCTTCCGTCAGCGCATGCCGATTCGTCAGCCCGGCCGCGCCCAGGTGGTGCACGAGCTGCGCCGCGCGCTCGAGCAGGCCGATGTGCACGCCTGGCCGCCCGGCTGGGCCGTGTCCGACCGCCCCGCGGAGCTCTGGGCGACCACCGCCGACCTCGCGTTCCCGCTGACGCGCACCGACCGGCCGGGCCGCTGGCTGGCGGTGACGTGCCTGCGCCGTGGCGCGTAACGGCGGGGTAGGGCCGGGCCACTACAGTCGGGCCATGTTCTTCTCGCGCGCCAAGCAGGAGATGGTCTCGCCCCAGGACGCCCTGGCCGGTCGTCCGACGCCCATCGTGCAGCCCGGGCTGCACGACGTGCTCGGCACGCCGATGGCCCCGCCGTTCCCCGAGGGCACCGAGCGGGCGGTCGTCGGGATGGGCTGCTTCTGGGGCGCCGAGCGGGTCTTCTGGCAGCTGCCCGGCGTGCACACCACCGCGGTCGGCTACGCCGGCGGCCACACGCCGAACCCCACCTACGAGGAGGTGTGCTCGGCGCGCACCGGCCACACCGAGGCGGTCCTCGTGGTCTTCCGTCCGGCCGAGATCTCCTACGAGGAGATCCTCAAGGCGTTCTGGGAGCACCACGACCCGACGCAGGGCATGCGTCAGGGCAACGACGTCGGCACGCAGTACCGCAGCGCGATCTACACCACGACTGACGAGCAGGCGCGCGTCGCGGCCGCCTCACGCGCCATGTTTCAGGAGCGCCTGAGCGCCGCCGGGCTGGGCACGATCACCACCGAGATCGCGCCCGCGGGCGACTTCTTCTACGCCGAGGACTACCACCAGCAGTACCTGGCCAAGAACCCCAACGGCTACTGCGGGCTGGGCGGCACGGGGGTCTCCTGCCCCGTCGGCCTGGCCGCCGGCTAGCGGCCGGCCTGCCGGGGTAGGGCCAACGACGGGTGCCCGTCGCCGCCGCCACAGAGACCGCCGGCATCCTCGTCGACCTCTTCGTCGTCCTGCTGGCGGCGAAGCTGGGCGACGAGCTGTTCAAGCGCCTCGGCCAGCCGGCGATCGTCGGCGAGATCCTCGCGGGGGTGCTCATCGGGCCCAGCGTCCTGGGTGTCGTGGAGCCCGGCGAGTCGCTGGAGGTCTTCGCCGAGCTCGGTGTCGTCTTCCTGCTGTTCTGGGTCGGGCTGGAGACCCGGCTGTCGGACCTGCGCGAGGTCGGCGCCGACGCGCTGAAGGTCGGGGCCCTCGGCGTCGTGGTCCCGTTCGCCGGCGGGCTGGCGCTCGGCGTGGCGCTGGGCGAGCCGACCGCGACCACCGTGTTCCTCGGCGTGGCGCTCGTGGCGACGAGCGTCGGCATCACCTCGGCCGTCCTGCTCGAGCTCGGCGTCCTCGACTCGCGGGCCGCGCGCACGATCCTCGGCGCGGCGATCATCGACGACATCCTCGCCCTGACCCTGCTGGCCGTGGCCACCGGCCTGGCCGACAGCGGCGAACTGGACCCGGTGGCGCTGCTGACCGTCCTCGGCCTGGCGCTCGCCTTCGTGGCCTTCGTCGGCCTCGGCGGCGTGCGCCTCCTGGCGGCGCGCCCGCGCCTGCTCGAGGCGCCGCGGTTCTCCGAGTCCCCGCTGCTGCCCGCCGTCATCATCTGCCTCGGCCTCGCGGCGTTCGCCGCGCAGATCGGCCTGGCGGCCATCATCGGAGCCTTCCTGGCCGGCATGGTGATCGCCGAGACCAAGGAGCACCACCCGATCGAGGACGAGGTCGCTCCGCTCTACGCGTTCTTCCCGCCGTTCTTCTTCGCGTTCATCGGGACGCAGATCGACCTCGATGCGCTGGCCGACGCCGGCGCGCTGGCGCTGCTGGCCGGCGTCACCCTGCTGGCGTTCGCCACGAAGTACGCCGGGGCGCGCTTCGGGGCGCGGGGGATGCCGGCGGCCGACGCGCGCATCGTCGGCCTCGGCATGGTGCCCCGCGGCGAGGTCGGGATCATCGTGGCGGGCATCGGCGCCACCGCGGGCGTCGTGGAGGACGAGCTCTTCGCCGTCATCGTCGGGATGTCGGTCCTCACCACGGTGATGGTCCCGCCGCTGCTGCGGCGGATCGTGTCGGTCAGATCTGTTTGATCGTCATCCCGCCCGTGCCGGTCCCGCGCACGTTCGTGCAGGACCAGTTCGTCGTCGCCGGCTGCGCCCAGATCAGCGTCAGGCAGCGGCCGGCCGCCTGCTGGCCGTAGGCGTTGGGGTGCATGGACTCCTGGGCGTCGCCCGAGCAGCAGCCCGAGTTCAGCCAGCGCACCCACTCCTTGGTGACCGACGACGGCCCCGACGAGCCGGTGACCTGCGAGGTGTGTATCGAGCAGACCTCGCGGTCCTCGAGCTGGTCGCGCAGGTCGAGGAACTGCACGCCCTTGGCCGCGGCGACCGACTTGAGGTTGTTGGCGATCTGGTGCACGAGCGAGTCGCGCGCCCACGTCGAGTCGCTGTTCCAGAACGGGCAGCCCCCGGTGTCCAGGCGCGACCAGCCGGTCTCCGGGTAGCGGTTCTCGCTGCCGCGCGGGATCGGCGACGGATAGCTCTGCAGGACGAACCGGTACTGCGAGCTGCTGTAGCCCGCCTGCGTCATGACCGCCCGCACCTCGTCGACGGCCTTGCGCACGTTGGCCATCGCCGTCGGCATCTTCGCGGTCACGGCCGCCTGGTTCTCCGGCTGGCAGAAGTCGGGGTTGTCCGCGCTGGACGTCGACCAGTCCGAGGTGCAGTCGATGATGATGTCGGCGAAGCCGAGGTCGTTGCCGCCGATCGACAGCACCACGAGCTTGACGTTCTTCTGCTGGGCCACGGTGAGCAGCCGGTCGGCCTGCGGCGCCTCGCCGTTGCGCGCCTGCCCGCCCTGCGACGCGCGGAAGATGTTCGCGGTCGTCGCGCCCGAGCAGGCGAGGTTGATCTTCTCGTTGACCGAGACCCCGGCCGAGCGGATCTCCGCCACGTCGGAGCGGTGGCAGCCGTTGTCGTAGGTGCCCTCGAGGTAGACGCGGCCGTAGTCGAAGTTGCAGCCGCCCCACCACGTCCGGCTGACGCACGCGCGGTCGGTGCCGTCGCGGTCGACGTAGTCCAGGCTGTTGCCCTGCCAGCGGCCCGCCTCCCCCGAGATGTAGGAGTCG
>DASPKC010000288.1:0-12164 GCA_035628295.1 Baekduia sp. | reverse complement strand
CGTGAGCGGCTGGAGTCGAAGAAGATCTCCAAGACGCAGGCCGTGACCAGCCAGTACGAGACGCCGCCGAATCCGGAGGACGTCCATGTCGGCCCCAGCGACTTCGTGCCGTGGCTCGCCGACCGCAAGTGGGCGCACATCCGGCTCGAGGGGCGGGCCTTCGGCGACGTGCCGCTGACCATCGAGACCAAGCTCGAGGTCTGGGACTCGCCGAACTCGGCCGGCATCGTCACCGACGCCGTGCGCTGCTGCAAGCTGGCGCTCAACCACGGCGTCGGCGGCCAGATCGACGGCCCCAGCTCGTACCTCATGAAGTCCCCGATGCACCAGCGCCCGGACGAGCAGGCGCGCCTGGACACGGAGAGCTTCATCGCCGAGCACCACAAGGACAAGCCGCTGACGGAGCCCAAGGGCGCCCCGGCGAAGGCCGAGGCCTAGCCGCCTCGACGCATCCAGGCAGCACCGGCGGCCCGCCCCTGTGGCGGGCCGTCGTGCGTCTGGGAGGATGTCCGCCGTGGAGGAGCCCCTCGCGATCGCCCACGTCTCCCCGTTCGCGTGGGAGGACGAGCACGAGGTCAACACCTACGTCCGCGAGGTCGCGGGGCGGCTGCGCGACCGGGGCCACCGCGTCCTGGTGCTGGCGCCGTCGCGCGACGGCGCCGCGGTCCGCGCGGTGCGCGAGCTGCTGCGCCGCGGCGCGGTGCCCGACGGGCCGTTCATCCCGGTCAGCGAGGCCCTGCCGCTGCCCGCCGGCGGCCGCGCGCGCGCCGCGCTGCCCGTCGACGCGGCGCGCACCGTCGAGGAGCTGCTCGGCGCCCTCGAGCTCGACGTGGTGCACGTGCACGAGCCGTTCGCGCCGTCGGTCGCCTCGACGGCGCTGCGCCACTCGCGCGCGCTCAACGTGGGGACGTTCCACGCGCCGGCCGAACGCGTCGTGGCCACCCAGGTCGCGCGCAAGCTGACCAAGCTCGTCTTCGGCCGGCTCGACGCCCGCCACGCCGCGTGGCCCGCCACGGCGGAGCTGCTCGACCGCTTCTTCCCCGCCGACTACGCCGTCGTGCGCCCCGGCGCCGCGGCGGGCACCGCCGAGCCGCGATCCGGCGAGATCACGTTCGTCGAGCAGGAGGAGCGCGCGGCGCTGCGCACGTTCCTGCGCTCGCTGCGCGGGCTGCCGCTCGACCTCGACTGGCACGCGACCGTCGTCAGCGCGCGCGGCCCGTCGGCCTCCACGCCCTTGCGCGCGGAGCTGCGCGAGCGGATCGCGTTCGTCGCGCCGGCCGAGGCGCCCGCGCCCGGCGCGATCGCCGTGCTGGCCTCCGACGGCGAGCGCCCGGCACCCGCGCTGCTGCAGCGCCTGATCGCCCAGGGCAGCGTCCCGATCGCCTCGCGCCTGCCCGTCTACGAGGAGCTCGCGCAGGACGCCGGGCTGCTGTTCGAGCCCCGCGACGCCGAGACGCTCGGCGCGCAGCTCGAGCGGCTGCTGCGCGACCCGGAGCTGCTGGCGTCGCGGCGTGCCGAAGCCCCGCCGGTGCGCACCTGGGACGCGGTGGCCGCCGACGTGCTCGCCGCCTACGAGGGGCTCGTGGCCCGCCGCCACGACCCGGCGGGCGACCCGCACCTCTGGCGCCGCCTGCGGCCGCGGCGGACGATCGACGTCGACCTGCACATGCACACCGACCACAGCCACGACTGCGCCACGCCGGTCGAGCACCTGCTCGCCACCGCCCGCGACCAGGGGCTGGGGGCGATCGCCATCACCGACCACAACGAGATCTCGGGGGCGCTGGAGGCCGCCGAGAAGGCCGAGCGCTTCGGCGTGAAGGTGATCGTGGCCGAGGAGGTCAAGACCGCCACGCAGGGCGAGGTCATCGGCCTGTTCCTGCGGGAGAAGATCCCGCGTGGGCTGACGCTGCGCGAGACGGTCGACGCCATCAAGGGCCAGGGCGGCCTGGTCTACGTGCCGCACCCGTTCGACCGCATGCACGCGGTCCCCGACTACGAGCACCTGCAGACGATCGTCGCGGACGTCGACGCGATCGAGGTGTACAACCCGCGCGTGGCCATCGGGTCGTTCAACGAGGAGGCCGAGCGCTTCGCCGCGAAGTACCGGCTGGTGCGGGGCGCGGGGTCGGACTCGCACGTGGCCGCGGGCCTCGGGACCGTGCGGATCCGGATGCGCGACTTCGACGGCCCCGAGGAGTTCCTCGAGTCCCTGCGCCACGCGGAGATCCACACGAAGTCGGGCACGCTGCTGTACGTGCAGGCGCTGAAGTTCCTGGAGACCAAGGCGACGCCCGCCGGCGCGCGGCGGGCCCGCCGCGAGCGGCGCGTGCGCCGGGCGACGCGCAAGGCCTGATGCAGCCGGAGGGGCCTCCCGGCCAGGCGTCGAACCTCGGGGCGGTGCCCGCCACCGACGACGAGATCCGGGAGAAGTACCTCGAGCGGGCGATCCGCGAGCTGAACGCGCTCACGCGCGACCTGCAGGGCTGCCGCTCCTGCCCGCGCGGGTCGGTGATGCCGGTGCTCGGCTCCGGCCATCCGCAGGCCGACGTCTTCCTCCTCAAGCACGCGCCGCAGCCCTCGGAGGTCGAGGAGGGCGTCGCCTTCTACGGCCGTGCGGGCACGGCGCTCATGAAGTCGCTCAAGCGGCTGGGCATCGATCCGCTCGCCGTCTACGGGACCCTCTGCGCGAAGTGCCCGGTCGGCGACCCCTCGCTGGCCGACGACCGCTGCGTGGCCCGCGTCGCGCAGGAACTGGCGATCGTGCAGCCGAAGGTCGTCGTGGTGATGGGCGAGGACGCGCTCGCGGTCCTCAACGACCTCGACGTGCCCCTGGCCAAGCCCGTGGCCGCGACGCCGGGCGTGATCCAGCCCTTCACGCCGTCGGTCGATGCCATCTACACGCCGGACATCGACGAGTCGCTGGACGAGGAGCAGGCCAAGCGGGCGTTCTGGTCGGCGTTCCGGGTGCTCGGCCAGTGGTTCGAGGACCTGCCGCCCTACTGAGGCGGCGGCGCCGGTGCTGACGGGCCGCCGGGAGCCGCTGGCCATCGTGCTGACGCTGGTCGGCGCGCAGCTCTACCTCCTGCTGGCCGGCGACCTGCTGCCGGCCCGGCAGAACCCCTCCGACGCGGCGCTCATCGCCGGCTCGGTGGGCATCTGCGTCGTCGTGGCCGCGGCGGCGGCGATCGTGCCGCTCGGCGACGAGCCCGTCCTGCTCGCCCTCGCGGCGTTCGGTGCGGGCGTGCTGGCAGTGGCGCTCGCGGCGGCCGACGTCGGCGCGCAGGCCTCGGTGGCCGAGGCGGTCGCCTACGCCGCGGTGGGCTCGCTGTTCGCGATCGCCACCCAGACCCCGGCGCTGGTGCTCGTCCTGCCGCTGTTCGTCGGCGCCGTCGACTTCGGCTCCGGGCTGATCGGCGGCGGCGAGGCGGTCGGGCTGGTGATGACCGGCGACCCGGCGGGCGACCTGCTCGCCATGGCGGTGCCCGGCTGGGAGGGGCGCCCGGACCCGGCGCGCCTGGGGATCGCCGAGGCGGTCTTCCTGGGGGTCTTCCTGACCTACGCCCGGCGCTTCGGCCTGCGGCCGCTGTCGGTCATCGCCGGCTGTGCGTCCTGGATGGTGGCCGTGTTCGCGCTCGAGCTGCGCCAGGACGTCGTCGTCCCGGCGGTGCCGGTCCTGGCCCTCGTCCTCTTCGCCGTGAACCTGGACCAGCTGCGCGCGCTGTCACGGCTGGCGAGGGACGGCTAGGCTCGGGGCATGGACCTCGAGGAGAAGACCCTGGAGACCGCGGGCGAGCGCTGCGAGGAGTGCGGCGCGAAGCTGACCGAGCGCGAGCTGCAGGTCGTCCTGGAGACCGGCGGGCCGACGCTCTGCGCGATCCACGCCGCGGAGGTCGTGCCGATGGACGACCCGGTCGAGACCGAGGCCGGCGAGCCCTAGGTCAGCAGGACGACCTTCCCGATCTTGCCGCCGCCCGTGAAGCGGTCATAGGCGGCCCCCACGTCGTCGAGGGCGAACGTGCCGGCGACCGGGACGCGCAGCGCGCCGCGGTCGAAGCCCGGCAGGACGTGGCGCTCCATCAGGCGCGCCGTCTGCGCCTTCTCCTCCAGCGGCCGCGCCCGCAGCGTCGAGGCCCGCAGGCTCGCGCGCTTGTTCATGAGCAGGAGCAGGTTGAGCTCGGCCTTGAAGCCGGCGCCGACGCCGATCACGACGATCCGCCCGCCGGTGCCGACCGCCTTGAGGTTGGCGGGCAGGTTCGGCGCCCCCACGAGCTCGAGCACGACGTCGAACGGCCCGTGCTGCTCGAAGCCCTCGGGATCGAGGACCTCGTCGGCGCCGAGCTCGCGTACGGCGTCGCGCGCATCCGGGTTGCGCACCGTGGCGGTGACGTGCGCGCCCGCCATCCGGCCGAGCTGGACCGCGGCGGTCCCCACCCCGCCCGCGGCGCCGTGCACCAGCAGCCGCTCCCCGGCGCGCAGGCCGCACTGGGTGAAGACGGCGTCGTGCGCCGTCGTGAAGACCTCCGGCAGCCCGCCGGCCTGCGGCCAGTCCAGGCCGGCGGGGACCGGCATGAGCTGGCGCTCGTGCACCACGCAGAGCTCGCCCTGCCCGCCGCCGCCGACGATCGCCATGACGCGGTCGCCCTCGACGAAGCGCTCGGCGCCGGGGCCGCAGGCTGCCACCTCGCCGGCCAGCTCGAGGCCGGGGATGTCGGGCGGCGAGCCCGCGGGCGCGGGGTAGGCGCCCTTGCGCTGCAGGACGTCGGCGCCGTTGAGCCCGGCCGCGCGGACGCGGACCAGGACCTCGCCGGCGCCGGGCTCGGGGTCGGGGTGCTCGGCGACGACGACCTCGCCGTCGCGGATGGTGGCGGCGCGCATCGCGCCGACCCTACCCAGCGACCGGGCGCCCCGGCGCCCACGCACCGGGCACAGCAGGGCCATGGCCGACTTCAAGAAGGGCGACAAGGTGCGCTGGAAGTCCCACGGCGGCGAGGCCGTCGGGAAGGTCGAGCGCAAGATCACGTCCGACACCGAGGCGGGCGGCCGCAAGGTCCGGGCCTCGAAGGACGACCCGCAGTACCTGGTCAGGAGCGACAAGTCCGGCGGGACCGCCGTGCACAAGCCGAGCGCGCTCGAGAAGGCGTGAGCGAGGACGCCGACGACGACGCTCGCCGCCATGGAGCAGGTCGCCGGCTACGCGCACCAACGGGCCAGGCCCTTTGGTGCGTCAGCGGCCCTCGGCCACGAGCCAGCGGTTCTCCGGGTTCGGGCGGCCCTCCTTGCCCACGCGGCGCTGGTGGATGATCACCGGGCGGTAGCCGTGGGCCACGAGCAGCTCGCCGCAGGCCTGCTCGAGCCCGCGGGAGTGGGTCTCGAGGACGACATGGGGCATGCGCTCGGCCAGGAGCTGGTGCGCGCCCCGCAGGACGCTGACCTCGGCGCCTTCGACGTCGATCTTGAGCAGCCCCGGCTCGGGCATGGTCCCGCCGCGCACGAGGGCGTCCAGGGTGGTCGCGCCCTGCCCGGGGTCGACGACGTCGGCGGCGTAGGCCTGCACGACCGAGACGTGGCGGCCCAGCCCCGGGTTGCGCTGCAGGTTGCGCCGCAGCAGCGCGACCGCCTCCGGACGGAACTCGAGCGCCACGACCGGCGCGCCGGTGAGCTTGGCCAGCGTGAGCGCGTAGAGCCCTTCGCTGGCCCCGACGTCGGCGCTGACCGTGCCGGCGCGGGCCAGGCGCCGCAGCCAGCGCGCGAGCTCGATCTCCGCCGTCCCGAGGTGGACGTGCAGCGTCGAGTGGGGGCTGACCTCGAGCCGGATGCCGCGCGCCAGGCCCGCGGGCACCGTCCGGACCGCGCCGGGGCGCAGCACGGTCGCACGGGCCGCGCCGCCGAGCAGCGCGCGCGGGGTCAGGCGGGCGCCCACCGTCCACAGGATGTCACGGCGCTCAGCGGCGAGGCAGCCGCAGCTTGACCGTCCGGGTGCGCAGTGCGCCGGGGATGCCCGAGGCGGTGACCTTCACGAGCCCCTGGCGCGCGCCGGACGCGAGCGCGAGGTAGCCGGCGAACACGCCCTGCGGCCCGGTGTGCAGGACCATGCGCCGGCGCCGGCCGTCGCGCATGACCCGCACCACGATGCGCCGCCCGGCCTCCCGCGGGACGAGGCGGCCGGTGACGACGAGCACGCCGCTGTCCCAGCGCAGGCGCACGGGGCGCAGATCGGCCTGCGGCAGCACCGGGCCCAGCGGCTGCTCGGACTCGGCGTCGTGCGCCGCGGCCTGGGACGGGGGCGGCGGGCCCGGCGCCGGGGAGACCAGCGTCGGACCGGGGTCCTGGGGCGGCGGCGCCGCCTGGGCCGGCGGCGCCGAGGACGACGCGGGGCTGGCCATGCCGAGGTCGGCGTAGGGGCAGCCCGCGGCGGCGGCGGGCGAGCCGTTGGCCGGCTCGTCGTCGCGCTCGGCGGCCAGCTCCTGCACCCACGCCGGGCCGGGCGTGTCGGCCACCCTGCCGAGCGTGACCCCGACGCCGATGTCCGTCACGTCGGGGTCGAACAGCTGATGGCAGTGCGAGGTGCTCTGCAGCAGCGCGCGCACGAAGCCGGCCGGCGTCGCCTGGCCGGCGGCGAGGTTCTCGCGCAGCAGCTGGAAGTCGTAGCCGGCGCTGCGCACGCGCTCGTCGGCGATCCGCCCGTACGGGGCCGGGTCGGGCGCGGTGTGCGCGAAGAAGTTGCGCGCGACCATGTCGTCGGCGTGGCGCTGCGCGGCCAGCGACAGGCGGTCGTCCACGCCGACGGGCGGCAGGCCGTGCCCGCGGCGCTCCTCGTCGACGATGCACAGGACCGCGGCGTTGGCCGCAGCGGTCCCCTGCTGGGCCGCGGGGCGATCCGCCCCGGAGCACGCAGCGACAGCGGGCGTCGTCCCCCCGGCGATCCAGCCCACGGCAGCCCCCGCCGCGCACAGCCCCCAGCGCCTCCTGCGCATGACCCGGGAACCTCGCGCACCGGTTGCCTGTCTGTCAAGCACCGAACGTCGTCGACCGGCCTCAAGCGCGACGCGCTGACGCCGATCACCGACCCATGCCGTCCCCCCGGCCGCTCCTGCGCGCACTGTGCGCCTGCGCCGGAGCGCTCGCCTTCGCGCTCCCGGCCGCCGACGCGCGGCCGCGCGCCGTGGCATCGGCCGCCTGCGACATCGCGGGCGGCCGCGGCGGCGACCGCCTGATGGGCGGGTGGCCCGCCGAGACGCTCTGCGGCTTCGCCGGCCGCGACCTGCTCAGCGGCGCTCACGGCAACGACCGCCTGCGAGGCGGCGCCGGCGACGATCGCCTGCGTGGCGGGACCGGCGACGACCGCCTCGACGGCGGCAACGGCGCTGACGAGGTCGGCCTGCCGGACGACTTCGCGGCCGAGCGCGGCGACGACGTCCTGCTCGGCGGTGCAGGCGACGATCGTCTCACGGCCGGGCAGGGCGACGACCACGCCGACGGCGGGCCGGGCGACGACCGCATCGACCTCGGGTTCGGCGACGACAAGGTGGCACGGGGCGGGCCGGGCGTCGACCGCATCGACGGCGGCAACGGCAACGACGGCACCCGCCACGACGCCGGCGACGGGCTCTTCGGCGGTCCGGACGCGGACCTCGTGCAGGGCGGGCCCGGCGACGACCGCCTCTCCGGCGACGGCGGCGACGACGTCCTGCACGGCGGAGGCGGCGGGGACGTCGCGGCCGGCGGCGAGGGCCACGACCTCCTGCGCGGCGGCAAGGGCGGCGACGAGCTCGACGGCGCAGGCGGAGAGGACGTCCTCGTGGGCGGCTCCGGCGCCGACGTGCTGACCGGCGGGCCCGGCGACGACCTCGTCTGGGCCACGGACTTCGAGCGCAACTCCATCAACGTCGTCGACCCCACCACCTTCACCACGCCGGGCGACAACGTCATCGACTGCGGCGAGGGCCACGACCTCGCGGTCATCGACCTCGCCGACGACCGCGCCGGCGTGGCGGGCTGCGAGCACGTGCTCGTCCTGCGCTCGGACCGCTCGAGCTGCCAGGGCGTCGTGCAGTGGCTGCTCGGCGGCGTCGTGAAGGCGACGATCGGCACGCTGCTGCCGGTGCCGGCCAGCGCCAACCGGGTGCTGCAGACCGCGTCGCCGTTCGCCGAGAAGCCGGCCCTGCCGGTCGACGTCGACGCGCTGCGCAGCTGCGGCGCCTACACGGCCGCCTACCTGCTGGACCCGACCGACGACCAGCGCCCGAACCTCCGCGGCACCGACGGCGACGACGTGCTGGAGCCGATCCCGCCGGGCGCGGCCGCCGACGCGACGACGATGCGCCCGGCCGGCAGCCCCGATGGCGCCACCATCTTCCACGCCAAGGACGGCGACGACGTCGCCACCGGCTCGGAGGGCGCCGACAGCATGATGGGCGGGACGGGCGACGACCGCCTGCGCGGCATGGGCGGCGACGACGCCAGCCTCGAGGGCGAGGACGGCGACGACGGCATCTGGGGCGGGGCCGGCGAGGACGTCCTGTTCGGCCGCATGGGCCACGACCTGCTCAGCGGCGAGGCCGGCGACGACTACCTCGAGGGCGGGCGAGGGCGCGACCGCCTCTCGGGCGGCGACGGCGCCGACCAGCTCTTCGGGGGCCACGACGCCGACGTGCTCAAGGGCGGCGCCGGCAGCGACGAGCTCGTGGCCTACGACGCGTCGCGCGACGTGGTCGACTGCGGCCCCGGACGCGACGTGGCCGAGGTCGACCGGCGCGACGTCGTGCGCAACTGCGAGCGCGTCATCGCGCCGCGCAGCCGCAAGCAGCGGTAGCGGCCGGGCGCCCTGCCCGCACCCGGCCGGCTCGCCGTCAGCGCGTGCCGCGCGAGACGTTGCGGGCGGCCTCGTGGTCGCCCGCGAGGCCCGGGGCGCGCCGGGCGCCGCTCTGGCCGATCGCGGCGTTGTTCCACGGGCGCGGGTTGATGGCGCTGCCCGTGCGGGTGTACAGCGAGATCAGGGTGAACAGGCTCCACCCGACGACGACGGCGAGGAAGATCCAGGCCCCGCCCGACAGCTCCATGATGTGCGGCATCTCGTCCTCTCCCGTGTGAACCGACCGACAGGGAGATCCTCTGCCGCCGCGCGGCGCCGGTGTGTGACCTTCGTCGCTCGGGGCTAGGCGTCGCGCGTCGCGCCGCGCAGGAGCGCCAGGGCCGACCAGCGCATCTGCTCGGCGGCCTGCGGGCGCGAGAGCCCGGCCACGTCGGTCAGCCAGACGAGCGCCTCGATGCCGCACGCCGTCCGGATCGCCAGGACGAGGTGGCGCAGCTCGCGCTCTGGCAGGACGCCCTCCAACGGGGCCAGGGCGTCGTGCAGCCAGCCGATGGCCCGCCCGCGGCGCAGGACGAGCTCCTGCGTCGCCTCGGACTCCAGCGAGATGCGCAGCATCGCGCGGAGCTCCGGCTCGGTGTCGAGCGTCAGCCGCACGAGCTCGCGGACCGCGCGCTCGAGGCGGGCCTGCAGGTCCGCTGGCGCGTCGTCGCCCAGCAGTGAGGCCGCCTCGACCTCCGGATGCGCCGCCACCAGGAGGGCGCGCTGGTTGGGGAAGTAGCGGTACGCGGTGGCGCGCGACACCCCGGCGAGGGCGGCGGCGTCCTCGACCGTGGGGCTGGCGCCGGCGGCCAGGAGCTCGCGCGTCGCCTCGAGGAGCGCGGCGCGCGTGCGGGCCTTCTGCCGCGTCCGGCCGTGCTCCTCATATGAGATTGACATGCTCATGATGATACCGTAGTCTCATGTCGGGTATCGACGCGGGAGGGCGTCATGGCAGCGCAGCACCCCATGCAGCAGCGAGCGCCGGTCGTGCTGGACCACGACGAGGGTGAGGCCTGGTGGTTCAACAACGACCTGCTCACGTTCAAGGCGACGGGCGCGCAGACCGGGGGGGCGTTCCTGGCGGTCGAGGAGCTCGCCCGCCGCGGGAAGCTCACGCCGCTGCACGTGCATCCCGACGAGGACGAGACGTTCTTCGTCGTGGAGGGCCAGGCGGCGTTCCACCTCGACGGGCAGGAGCGGACCGTCGGCGGGGGAAGCTTCGCATCGGTGCCGCGCGGGGTCCCGCACGCGTACTGCGTGACGTCGGAGGTCGCCCGGATCCTGATCCTGGTCACGCCCGGTGACGGGGCGATGGAGGAGTTCTTCCGCCTGGGGGGCGAACCGGCGCGCGAACGCGTGCTGCCGCCGGCCCAGCCACTGGACCTCGAGCGCATCGGCGCGGCGGCGCAGCAGACCGGCGCCGTCCGGCTGCTCGGACCCCCGCCGTTCGCGCCCGCCGGCTGACCCGGCTCAGCCCGTGCGCTCCAGCAGCGCCACGCACTCGATGTGCGGCGTCTGCGGGAACATGTCCACGGGTGTGACGTGGCGCAGCGCGTAGCCGCCGTCGGCGACGAGCTGCGCCGCGTTGGGCGCGAGCGTCGTGGGGTTGCACGACACGTAGACGAGCCGCTTGGGCGCCGCCTCGATGATGCGCCGCACGATCTTCTGCGAGAGGCCGGCGCGCGGCGGGTCGACGACCAGGACGTCCGGCCGGCCGGCGCGCTCGATCAGCTCGCGCATCGCCAGGCGCACGTCGCCCGCAAAGAACTGGGCGTTGCGCACGCCGTTGGTCTTGGCGTTGGCGATCGCGTCGGCCACCGCCTCCTCGACGACCTCGACGCCCCACACCTCGCCGGAGCGGGCCGCGAGCGTCATGCCGATCGTCCCGATGCCGCAGAACAGGTCGAAGACGCGCTCCCAGCCCTGCAGGGCCGCGGCGTCGGCCGCCAGGCCGTAGAGCACCTCGGCCATCTCGGTGTTCGTCTGGAAGAACGCCTCGCCGGAGAGCTCGAAGCGCAGGTCGCACAGCTCCTCGCTGATCTTCGCCGTGCCGGCGACGACCTGCGTCACGCCGCCCTGGGTCGTCTCCGCCACACCGGGCGCCCGCGTCCACAGCACGGAGTCGGCCACACCGTGCAGGGCGCTGCCGAGCTCCTCGGCGCTGAGCTCCTGCGTGTCGCTGGTGACCAGGCGCACCTGCAGCTGGCCGGTGCGCCGGCCCTCGCGCACCACGAGGTTGCGCAGCAGGCCCTCGCCGGTGCGACGGTCCCACGCGCGCAGGCCCGCCCCGCGCGCCCAGTCCAGGACGGCGCGGCGGGCGGCATTGCCGAGCTCGGACTGCAGCAGGCAGTCCTCGAGGCCGACGATCTCCTCCCACGAGCCGGGGGCGTGGAAGCCGCAGACCAGCGTGCCGTCCGGCCCGTGGCCGAACGAGAACTCGAGCTTGTTGCGGTAGCGCCACAGCTCCTGGGCCGGAACGATCTCGCGCAGCTCGAAGGCGTCGAGCCTGCCGATGCGCCGCAGCGCCTCGTCGACCTGCGCGCGCTTGACCTCGAGCTGGCGCTCGTAGGGCAGGACCTGCCACGGGGCGCCCGGGTGGTCGGCGACCGGGTCCAGGCGCTCGGGCGAGGGCTCGAGGACCTCGACCGCGCGGGCCTCGGCGTAGTGGCGCTTGCGCTTGGTGACGACGGCGCGGACGCGGTCCCCGGGGATCGCGTCGCGCACGAAGACGACGTAGCCGCCCTCCCACCGCGCGACGCCGGCCCCGCCGTAGGCGAGGTCGTCGATGCGCAGGTCGAGCTCCTGGCCGCGCTCGGGGCGGGTGCGGGTGGCGGCATCCACCCGGTCCAGGGTAGGCGTCCGGCTAGGCCAGCGCCTTCTCGACCGCCGCCAGGACCGACTTGCGGTTGGCGTTGCGCTTCTCGTAGTCGCGCACCTTGCGCAGCTCGGCGGGCGTCAGGTCCCCCAGCTTGCCGTTGATCTGCGCGGCGGTCAGGTCGTCGTAGCCGGCGATCGGGAAGCCGTCCGCGCCGCTGCCGGCGCCCACCACGCGCCGAGCGCGGTCGACGACCTTCTGGGCGGGCGCGGTGGCGCGGCGACGGGCGTCGGCCATGCGCGAGCGCGGGCCCAGCAGCTGCTCGAGGTCGGCCAGCAGCGCCTCGGTCTGCGAGCGCCCGGCGTTGATCAGGCCGGCCATCAGGTCCTCGGCGTCCTGGCGGGTGATGCGCCCACGCCGGACGGCGTCGTCGACCGCGTCCTGCAGGCGGTCGGTGGTGAGGGTGATCGAGTTCAGCAGCCGCTCGCGCATCGC
>DASPKC010000287.1:0-9452 GCA_035628295.1 Baekduia sp. | reverse complement strand
CTGCGCTGAGGCGCCTCGGGCTCAGGCCGCGAGCGCGTGCGGCGCGCGCGGCAGCGCCACGTCCGCGAACAGCTGCGCCACGCGGCGCCCCACGCCCTCCGACGCGACCTCGACGACCTCGCGGCTGTGGCGGCGCTCCATCGGATTGAGCCCCATGACCCGCAGCTCCTCGGCTCCTGGCTCGACGGTGACCACGCGCGCGCCCGCCTCGCGCAGCAGGCGCGCCTCGTGGGCCAGGCGCAGGCTGGCGACCGCCCGGGCCGGCCCGAGCACCGCCGTGCCCAGCAGCGACTCCCGCCGGCGCGCGGCGAACGGCGTCAGGCACACCACCACGTCGCAGCCGGCGTCCACCAGGGCGTCGGCGTTGGTCAGCGATGTCACGCCGCCGTCGATGTAGCGCCGCCCGCCGATCGTGACGGGGCGATACCAGGCGGGAACCGCGGCCGAGGCGGCGACGGCGCAGCTCAGCTCCGCGTCGGGGGCACCGGCGCGGCCGAACGTCACGCGCCGCCCGGTCGCCGCGTCGCAGGCGTGCAGCCACAGCTGCGTGTGCGACGGCCAGCCGCGCCCGGCGGCCTCGTGCACCAGGCCGCGGATCTCGTCGGTCGGCCTGCGGCCGGCCGGGAGGAACCCTGTCACGGACGCCGCCCGGCGCCACGCGCTCCCGGCGGTGAGACCGGCGACCCCGAGCGGCAGGGACGCGGGCCACGCCGCGCCGCCACGGTCGGGCTCGCGGTCCGCCATGGCCCGCCGGACCGCGGCGCCGAGCACGTCGTCGTCGGCGTAGGGCAGCAGGCTGCGCAGCCCGACGCCAGAGGTGAGGACCGCCGCCGCGACCGCGCCGGCGGACGTGCCGCTCACGATGTCGGCCTCCGCGGGGTCCCAGCCCGTGTGGCGCTGCACGGCCTCCAGCGCGCCCACGAGCCAGGCGATCCCGGTGATCCCACCCGCCCCCAGGACGACGCCGACGCGCGGCGGGCGGCGGACCGGCCGCAGGGGAACGGGAGCGGGCACGACGCACGTACCCCCGCCGGCCCGGGGACGTTGCGCAAGACCCCCCGACCGGGGGGTCAGGCGGCGTGCGCGCGGACGTCCGCGCGGACGGCGTTGTCGGCGATGAGGTCCGCCAGGCGCGGCCACAGCGCCTTGGGCAGGTCGTGCCCCATGCCGTCGATGAGCTCGAGGCGCGCGCCGGGGATGGCGCGGGCGGTGGCCCGGCCGCCCGACGGGCGGACGAGCTTGTCGGCGGTCCCGTGGATCACGAGCGTGGGCGCCACGACGCGCCGCAGGGCGCGGCTGCGGTCCTTGGAGGCGAGGATGGCCTGCAGCTGGCGGCCGGTGCCCGCGGTGTCGCCGGCGCCGCGCTCGAGGCTCAGCCGCACCATCGCGCGCAGCTCGTGCTCGTCGCGCTCGAAGCCGGGGGACCCGACGAGCCGGAACAGCGCGACGGTGCGCTCCACCGCCTGGTCGGGGTCGCGCGCGGGCCCGCGCAGGAAGGTCGGCAGGATCTGCGGCGCCGGCTGGCCGACGAACCGGCCGCCGGTCGTCGACATGATCGACGTCAGCGAGAGCACCTTGTCCGGGTGGCCGATGGCCAGCGCCTGGGCGATCATGCCGCCCATGGACGCGCCGGCGACGTGGGCGGCGTGGACGTCGAGGGCGCGCAGCAGGCCCGCGGCGTCGTCGGCCATGTCGCGCACCAGGTAGGCGGCGGCCGCGCGCGAGCGCGTGACGATCGCTGCCAGCGACGGCGGCGGCTTGTCGCGCAGCTTGGTCGACCGGCCGATGTCGCGGTTGTCGAAGCGGATGACGCGGAAGCCGCGCTGCGCCAGCAGCTCGCAGAAGCCGTCCGGCCACCCGATCATCTGCGTGCCGAGCCCCATCACGAGCAGCAGCGGCCGGCCGCCGGGGTCGCCGAGCTGCTCGTAGCAGAGCGTGATCCCGCGCCCGACGTCCGCGAAGCGCTCGTCCATGTGGTGAGCCGCGGGCTACCCGGCGGCCGCGGCGACGACCTTGGCGATGGGGGCGCCCGTCTGGATCGGCTCGCCCTCCTTGACGTGGAGCTCCTCGACCACGCCGGCCTTGGGCGCCGTGATCTCGTTCTCCATCTTCATCGCCTCGATGATGCAGAGGATCTGGCCCTCCTCGACGGCCTGCCCCTGCTCGACGAGGACCTTCCACATGTTGCCCTGCAGGGGGGACTCGACGAGGTCGGGCCCGCCCGCCGCGCCGCCCTTGCGCTCGGCGCGCTTGGGCTTCGGCTTGGCGGCCGGGGCCGCGCCGTTGGCCGGGCCGGCACCGCCGGCGAACGGCGGGCCGACGACGCGCACGTCGAAGCGCTTGCCGCTGACCTCGACCTGGTAGGTGTGCTCGACCGTCTCGTCCTCGTCCTCCTCGACCCGCGCGGGTGCGGTGGCGGGTGCGGTGGACTTCAGCCAGTCCTTGTCCTCGAGCAGGTCCTTGCAGGTGTCGCCCTTGGCCCATTCCTCGGTCTGCAGCAGCGCCTTGTGGAACGGGATCAGCGTCGTGAGGCCCTCGATGAGGTACTCGTCCAGCGCGCGCAGCATGCGGGTGGTGGCCTGCTGGCGGTCGGCGTCCCAGACGATCAGCTTGGACACCATCGGGTCGTACATCGGCGAGACCTCGCCGCCGGCCTCCAGGCCCGAGTCGACGCGCACACCGGGCCCGGTGGGCTCCTTGTAGGCCCCGACCTTCCCGGGCGCCGGGGCGAAGTTCGCGGCGGCGTTCTCGGCGTTGATGCGACACTCGATCGCGTGCCCGCGCAGGACGATGTCCTGCTGCTGGTAGTCCAGCGGCTCGCCCGCCGCGGCCTTGATGCCCTGCTTGACGATGTCCACGCCCGTGGTCATCTCGGTCACGCAGTGCTCGACCTGCACGCGGGTGTTCATCTCCAAGAAGAAGTACTCGCCGGTGTCGGAGCTCAGCAGGCCCTCGACGGTGCCCGCCCCGACGTAGTCGACGGCCTTGGCGGCCTCCACCCCGATCTTGCCGATGCGCTCACGCATCTCCGGCGTGACGATCCACTCCGGTGCCGGGGACTCCTCGATGACCTTCTGGTGGCGACGCTGGATCGAGCAGTCGCGCTCACCCAGGTGGATGACGTTGCCATGACGGTCGGCCAGGACCTGGACCTCGACGTGACGCGGGTTGGGCAGATAGCGCTCGAGATAGACCGTCGGGTCAGAGAAGAACTTCTCGCCCTCGCGCGAAGCGCCCTCAAACGCGCTCTGCAGCTCGTCCTCGGTCAGCGCCACGCGAAAGCCCTTGCCGCCGCCGCCGCCGGCCGCCTTGACCGCCACCGGGAACCCGATCTCGTCCTTGGCGATCCGCATCGCGTCCTGCACCGTGTCCACCGCGTCGGTGGTCCCGGGCACGATCGGCACACCGGCCGCCTTCATCAGCTCACGGGCGCGGGTCTTGGAGCCCATCGCGTCGATCGCGCTGGCCGGCGGCCCGATGAACACCACCCCCGCCTCGTCACACGCCCGCGCGAACGGCGCGTTCTCGGCCAAGAAGCCATAGCCCGGATGGATCGCCTCGGCGCCCGACTCCCGGGCCACCCGCAGGATCTTCTCGATGTTCAGGTAGTTGTCGGCCGCCGGCCCCGCACCGAGGTTGAAGGCCTCGTCGGCCAGCTTGGGATGCAGCGCCTCCCGATCGGTCTCCGAATACACGGCGACGGTGGCGATGCCCATCTCCCGACAAGCACGGAAGACACGGATGGCGATCTCGCCTCGGTTGGCGACCAGGACCTTCTTGAGCGGCGGTGACGACATCTTGCGTCTACGTCCCCTCGGGTTCCAGCAGGCGGACGACGATCGGGCGGTAGCGACGCCAGACGGCCTCGGTCTCCTGGTCGCCGAGCAGGACCCGCCGCAGGGCCAGGCCGCGCAGCGCGTCGATCGCGAGTTCCAAGGCGTCCTCGGCGTGGGCGCCGGGAGGCAGCACCTCGCGGAACAGCCCCCGCAGGGCCCGGCCGGTGCGTCGCTCCGCGGCGACCAGCACCTCGCGCAAGGCGGGGTCCGTCCGGGCCGCCGTCCACAGCTCGCGCGTCGCGACGTTCAGCCGGCCGCTGAGCGTCTCCCACGTCATGTCCAGCGCGACGGCCGCCCGGCTCATGCTCGAGCCCTCGAGGTCCGCGACGAGGGCGCGGATCTCCTTGATGCGGGCCTCTGCCAGGTACTCCACCGCCGACGTGACGAGCTCGGCCTTCGTGCGGAAGTGGTGCTGCTGGGCGCCCAGCGACGACCCGGCGAGCTGGGTGACGCGGCTGAGCGTGGTGCGCTTGTAGCCCTCCTCGACGAGGCAGGCCACCGTGGCCTCCAGCAGCCGCGCGCGGGTCTCCCGGGTGCGCTGCTCCTGCGTCCTGCGAGGCCGGCGCTCCTCGACGGTAGCCGCCCCGGCTCGGGACGCTCTCAGTGCGCGGCCCGTCGTCACTTGGCGGGCGCGGGCAGACCCAGATCGGGGAACGGGGGCGGTCCGGCCTGCGTCCCGAGGGCGTCGCGCAGGAATTCCTCGAGGTCCTCGACGGCGGCCGGGCCGTCGCCCGTGCGCAGCTCCGCCGCGACCTCGTGCGGGGCGATGACCTGCGCGGTCCCGCCACCGACGACCAGCAGCTGGCCGGTGTAGGGGCGGCCGGCGTCGCCCAGCAGCAGCTCGACCGCCGGCGCGACGTTCTCCGGATCCCATGGGTGCGGCCCGTCGTCGTCCTGGAAGCCTCCGAAGGTGCCCTCGGTCATGCGGGTGCGGGCGCGGGGGGCGATGGTGTTGCAGCGGACGCCGTAGCGCTGCATCTCCCGGGCCACGGCCAGCGACAAGGAGATGATCCCGCCCTTGGCGGCCGAGTAGTTGGCCTGCCCCGCGTTGCCGTAGATGCCGGCCTCGGAGCTCACGCACACGGCGCTGGCGTCGACCGGTGCCCCGGTCCGCTTGGCCTCGGCGCGCCAGTGCCGGCACGCGGCCCGCAGCAGGAGGAAGTGGCCCTTGAGGTGCACCGCCATCACCGCGTCCCAGTCGTCCTCCCCCATCGAGAAGACCATCCTGTCGCGGAGGATCCCGGCGCTCGAGACGACGCCGTCGAGCCGCCCCCAGGTGTCGAGCGCCCGCTGCACGAGGGCGTCGACCGCAGCCGCGTCCGTCACGTCTCCGCCGTCGGCGATCGCGCGCCCGCCGGCCGCCTCGATCTCCTGCACGACGCCGGTGGCCGGACCGACGTCCTGCCCCTCCCCCCGCCAGTCGCCGCCGCGGTCGTTGACGACCACGCTCGCGCCGGCGCCGGCGAGCGCTTGCGCCAGTGCCCGCCCGATGCCGCGACCGGCGCCCGTGATGATGATGACCCTGCCGTCCAGCGATCCCATGCTCAGTCTCCTCCTGGTCAGGCCGGCGTCGGCTCGGCCCCGACGATCGACACGAAGCTCACGCAGGCGCCCGGCTGGCCGCCGAGGTTGTGGGTCAGCCCCAGGGCGGGCGCGTCGAGCTGCCGCTCGCCGGCTTCGCCGCGGAACTGGAGCCACATCTCGTACTGCATCCGCAGGCCGCTGGCCCCGATCGGGTGGCCGAAGGACTTCAACCCCCCGTCCGGGTTGACCGGCAGGTCGCCGTCGAGGTCGAAGGACCCGTCGAGCACGTCCTGCCAGGCCTCGCCGCGTCCCGAGAACCCCAGGTCCTCCATGAGCACCAGCTCCGTCGGGGTGAAGCAGTCATGGACCTCCGCCATCGAGATCTGCGAGCGGGGGTCGTCGATCCCCGCCTGACGGTAGGCGTCCTGCGCCGATCGCACGACCTCGGGGAAGGTCGTGTAGTCGTAGTCGCTGCGCATGGCGCCGTCCGCCGGGCCGGAGGCGAGGCCGAGCGCCTTGACGAACATCGGCCGGTCGGTGTAGCGGTAGGCGTCCTCGGCGCGGACGACGAGGGCCGCCGCAGCCCCGTCCGCGACACCGGAGCAGTCGTAGACCCCCAGCATGCCGGCCACGAGCGGCGATTCGCGGATGTCCTGGAGGGACACCGGCTTGCGGAACTGCGCCAGTGGGTTCTTGGCGCCGTTGGCGTGGTTCTTCCAGGCGATGCGCGTGAGGACGTCCTTCATCTGCTCGTCGTCGAGGCCGTAGCGCGCGGCGTAGGCCGGCGCCAGCAGCGAGAACATCGCCGGCGGCGTGAGGTCCGGTTCGGTGCCGTCGTTGGGCGGCGCGCCCACCACCAGGCCGGACAGCCCGGAGTCCTTGAGCTTCTCCACCCCCACCGCCATCGCCGAGTCGTAGGCCCCGCTGGCCACCGCGTAGCAGGCGTTGCGCAAGGTCTCCGAGCCCGTGGCGCAGAAGTTCTCGACACGCGTCACCGGCTTGTGGTCGAGCTTGAGCGGCCGGCTCAGCGTCATGCCCGACTGGCCCGAGTCCTTGGTGCCGATCCAGAACGCGTCGATGTCGTCGAGGCGGGTGCCGCTGCTGCTGACGCACTCCGTGACGGCGTCGATGAGCAGGTCGTCGATCGACTTCGTCCAGTGCTCGCCGAAGGGCGTGCAGCCCATCCCCACGATGGCCACGCGGTCGCGGATCCCGGTGCTCGTCATGTGGTCTGCGCCTCCAGCACGGGCTTGGCCTTCCAGAAGTAGTTGTGGACGCCGCGGTAGGCGAAGACCCGGCGGAACGTCATCTCCACGGCGTCCCCGATGCGCACGGCCTGCGCGTCGCCCTCCGTGAGCTGGCACGAGAACCGCCCGCCGCCCTCGAAGTCCACGACGACGTCGACCGTCGGTGGGTCCAGCGACGGCGCGAGGCGATCCACCGTGTAGGTCGAGATGCGGCCGCGGGCATCGCGCATCGCGCGGTCCTGCATGCGGTCGACCTCGTGGCAGGCGAGGCAGACGCGCTGCGGCGGCAGGTGCACGGCGCCGCAGGCCTCGCACGCCGAGCCGACGAAGCCGAACTTCCAGCGGACGTTGCGCGACGAGGGCGGGGCGGCGGGACGGTCCGGGTCGGGCCGGCGCGGGCGTTCGCGCTCGAGCCGTCCCCGCCAGGTCAGGAACGTCGTGTAGGAGATGTCCGTCGTGTGCCCCGCAGGCGTGCCCGACGTTCCGCCCGCCGCCCGGCGGACGCCGAGGACCAGGGCGTCGGCGCCGTCGGCCGCGCTCACGACGAGGATCGTCTCGCCGGCCCGCGCACGCTCGAGGACGTCGGCCAGGCGCAGCCCGAGATCCGCCGCACCCGTGTAGCCGACCTCCCGGTCGATCCACGTCGGGGCGCCGTCGCCGAGGCGCCGCCGGGCCGCCGCCGCCGCGCGGCGGTGTGGCGAGGAGACGACGACGTGGTCCGGCTGCTCGATGCCCGCGCGCTCCAGCGCGAGACGGACGACCTCGTCCACGAGCGGGCCGTAGACCTCCGCGCCGAACCGCTCGTCCCAGGAGGCCGTGACCGGCTCCCCCGGCGCGCGCCACCGATCGAGGAACTCCTGGGTGACGGAGGCATCGGCCAGCACCTCGGCCACGGGCTCCCCCTCGCCGAAGACGAACGCCGCGCCCCCGTCGCCCGACAGCAGCTCGTCCGGCGATCCCGCCAGGCCGTCGCGCTGGTCGGCCAGCACCGCGAGGGCCGGCTCCGGCGACCTCGCCGCCGCGCGCAGGGCCCCGAACGCGGCCCGTGGCGTGCTGCCGAGGTCCAGCGCCTCCCCGGCCCGCGGGAGGTCGAGCGCGGCGTGGATCGCGGTCGCGTTCGTGCGGTCGGCGTACACGGGCGAGCTCGTGGCGAAGGCCACGCCGGCCGGCGTGACCGCGGCACGCGCGGTGGCGCGCCGGGCCGCCTCGTACCCCAAGCACGTGCTGTCCTGGTCGTGCGACGCCACCGCGCGCGAGCCCGAGGCGGGGCCGGCGCCGAGGGCGGCTCGCGTCTCGGCGAGCTGGAGGCGGTAGTGCGGCACGTAGATGCCGTGCGAGAGGAGGCCTTGCATGGGTGGGTTCGGCCGTCGGTGCGACAGCCCCCGGCAAGGTAGTCCGGGCATGACGGTGGCGCCCGCGCCTTCCGGACGTGCCACTGTGGAGACCTCCAGCGGCGGCGGCGCACGTCGTCGTCGGCTGCCGCCGGGGGTGGCAGCATCGCCACGGTCAGCGGACGACGGAGGACGGTGCGTGATCAGGACGCGCGAACGGCTTGAAGAACACCGGGAGGACGCGAGGAGCGCGTCGCTGGGCGGGGCGCAGTTCGAGGTCGCCCGGGCGCAGCTCGCGGCGATGCTCGACCTGCCGCTCGGCCTGGAGGCGGCGCGCCGGCTGCACGCGCAGATCCCCGAGCTGCAGAAGGCCGACCTGGAGGAGGGCCTGTTCGACGAGACCGTCGCCAGCTGCACTGCCAACACCAGGGAGATCTGCCGCCTGCTGCTCAGCGGCGCGCCCGCCGCCGCGCTCGTGGTGCCGGCCGCGGCAGTCGATTTCGCCCAGGGGCTCGTCCGCCGGCGCATCCCGCTGCCGGTCCTCCTGCGCGCCTACCGGGTAGGGCACCAGCACGTGTGGGAGGCCGCCGCGCGCATCCTGCGCGACAGCCCCCTGGAGGGCTACGACCTGCTCAGCGCGCTCGAGGCGACCTCGTCGTTCCTCTTCGAGTACGTCGACGAGGTCTGCGACCAGGTCGTCACCGCGTACCACGTCGAGCGCGACCGCTGGGTGCGCAGCTCGGCCGCGGTGCGCGCGGAGGTCGCGCGGGAGATCCTCGAGGGCGGGCGGGTGGACGCAGACGCCGCGAGCAAGCGGCTCGGGTACGTCCTCGACCGCCACCACGTCGCGCTCATCCTGTCCGCCGAGCTCAACGACGCCGGGGGCTCGGACTCGCTCGAGCGCCAGGCCATCGGCGCCGCCGCCGCGCTCGGCTGCGGGGAGCCGCTCATGGTCCCGGCGGGCCGCGCGATCCTCTGGGCCTGGTGCGGCACCTACACCGAGCCCAACCCGGCCGCCGTCGACCGGCTCGAGCGCTTCGTGCCCGGCTCAGGCGTGCGGATCGCGGTGGGGCGGCCGCGGCAGGGCCCCGACGGGTTCCGCGTCTCGCACACCGAGGCCCACTACGCCTCGCAGTTCTGGAGCGTCGCCGGCACCTCGGCCACCATCGCCTACCGCGACATCGAGCTCGTCTCCCTGCTGTCGACCGACCATGCGCGCGCGCAGCGCTTCGTCGAGAGCGTGCTGGGCGACCTGGCGGCACCGACCGACGCGGCGTCGGCGCTGCGCGAGACGCTGCTGGCGTTCCTCGCCCACGGGGGCAGCTACCGCAACGCCGCCGAGGGGCTCTACGTGCACAAGAACACGGTGTACACCCGCGTGCGCCGCGCGGAGGAGATGCTCGGGCACGACGTCACGACGCACCGGGTCGAGCTGCAGGCCGCGCTGATGCTGATGGCGGTCGCCGGCGGCGGCGAGCTCTAGCACGCGGCTTGTCGATCCGGACAACGGCGGT
>DASPKC010000286.1:0-12306 GCA_035628295.1 Baekduia sp. | reverse complement strand
TGCTGCGCACGCGCGACCATGCCCGCCGCGCCGAGGCCGTCGCCGACCGCGCCGGTGCGCAGGTCCGCGAGAGCCAGCGGCGCCATCGCATCGTGTCCACGCTCGCCCCGGTCGGGCTGTTCGAAACCGACGCCGACGGCGCCGTCGCGTACGTCAACCCCCGCTGGTGCGAGCTCACCGGCCTGGCGCCGCACGAGGCCTGGGGCGACGGCTGGACCGCGGCGTTCGATCTGCGCGGTTGCGATCACCTGCTCGCCGCCTGGACGGCGGCGGTCGCCGGCGGCCGGGAGTTCCAGGCCGACCTTCCCCTGGGCCCCGCGGCGCCGACCGCCCGCTGGGTCAGTGTCGCGACCCGCCCGGTGCACGACGCGAGCGGGGCCGTCACGGGCCATCTCGGGACCGCCACGGACATCACGGCCCTGAAGAGCACGGAGGGGGCCCTGCGCGAGGCCGAGGAGCTGCTGCGCGGCGCGTTCGAGGACGCGCCGATCGGCATGCTGCTCACCGACCTCGACGGCCGCGTCCAGCAGGCCAACGACGCGTTCGCCGAGCTCGTGGGCCGGGCGCCGGACGAGCTGCCCGGCAGCGACTGGGTGACGTTCCTGCATCCGCAGGAGGCCGGCGACGACGTGGTCGCGGCGGCCGACCTGTTGACCGGCCGCACCGACGTCCACGTGCGCGAGGCCCGGCTGCGCCACCGCTCTGGCGACACGGTGTGGGTCTCGCTGCACGTCACCGTCGTACGCGGCGCCGACGACCGGCCGCTGAGCTTCCTCGCGCAGGTGCAGGACGTCACCGAGCGCCGCCGCTTCGAGGGCCGCCTGCAGCACATGGCCGACCACGACCCGCTCACCGGCCTGCTCAACCGCCGGCGCTTCGAGGAGGAGCTCGACCGCCAGGTCGCCCACGTGCGCCGCTACGGCGACAGCGGGGCGCTGCTGGTGCTCGACCTCGACCACTTCAAGCTGGTCAACGACACGCTCGGGCACACGATCGGCGACGAGGTCATCGCCGCCGTCGCCGACCTCCTGCGCCGGCGCCTGCGCCAGACCGACCTCATCGCGCGCCTCGGCGGCGACGAGTTCGCGGTCCTGCTGCCGCAGGCGACGGCCGAGGAGGCCGCGCGGGTCGCCGACGCGCTGGTCACCGAGGTGCGCAGCGCGGCGATGGTCGTCCGCGGCGTGCGCAACCGCCGGGTGACGGCGAGCCTGGGCGTGGCGATGTTCGAGCGCCCGGTCGAGGCGGGCGAGGAGGTCCTCGTCAACGCCGACCTCGCGATGTACGACGCCAAGGAGGCCGGCCGCGACGGCTGGGCGCTGTACGCCTCCGAGCGCCACGCCGAGCCGCGGATGAAGGCGCGCGTGGCGTGGGTGGAGCGCATCCACCAGGCGCTGGAGGAGGACCGCCTGCTCCTGGAGGCCCAGCCCATCCGCGATCTCGCCTCGGGCGAGGTGACCCAGTACGAGCTGCTGCTGCGCATGCGCGACGAGCAGGGCGAGATCATCCCGCCGGCGGCGTTCCTGGCCGTGGCCGAGCGCTACGACCTCATCACCGACATCGACCGCTGGGTCGCCTCGCGCGCCATCGAGCTGCTGCACGAGCACCCGGGGGTCACGTTCGAGATCAACGTCTCGGGCAAGTCGCTCAACGACCCGCTGCTGCTGGAGACCATCGAGACCGGGCTGCAGATCTCGGGCGTCGAGGCCTCGCGCCTGGTCGTCGAGGTGACCGAGACCGCTGCGGTGGCCAACATCGCCGAGGCTCGCGAGTTCGCCGAGCGCCTGGCCCGGCTGGGCTGCCGGTTCGCCCTCGACGACTTCGGGTCGGGCTTCGGCTCCTTCTACTACCTCAAGCACCTGCCGTTCGACTACCTCAAGATCGACGGGGAGTTCGTGTCGGGCTGCCTGCGCAGCCAGACCGACCAGCTCGTCATCGAGGCGGTCGTGCGCATCGCCCGCGGGCTGGGCAAGGTGACGGTCGCCGAGTTCGTCGGCGACGAGGAGACCGAGCGCTTCCTGCGCGACCGCGGCGTCGACCTCGCGCAGGGCTTCCACGTCGGCCGCCCGATGCCGCTGGACCAGCTGGCCGGCGTCGGCGCGTAACCCGGCCGCCTGGTGGGCACAGCAGGGCGGATGTCGCGCCATGCCGCCCACACCGCCGCGCCGCCCGACGTGGTCTGGCGCCTGCTGGCCCGTCCCGAGCACTGGCCCGACTGGTCGCCGCACGTGCGTGGCGCGTGGGGCCTCGCGGGCCCCGACGGCTGGGTGCGCGAAGGGGCGCGCGGCGCCGCCCGCCTGCTCGGCGTCGTCCCCGTGCCGGCGCGCATCACCGCGGTCGAGGAGGGGCGCTCGTGGACGTGGCGCGTGGGCGTCGTGGACATGGAGCACCGCGTCGAGCGCGATCCCGGCGGCGGTTGCACCGTCGCGGTGACGCTCAGCGCTCCGGGCGCGGTGCAGGCCGTGGTCGCCGCCGCCTACGCCCCGGTCGTCGCCCTCATGATGCGCAACCTCGCGCGCGTGGGCGACGACGTGGTCGCCGCGCGCGGCGGTCAGCCGAAGAAGACCTCGGCCGTCGCGTAGAGGCGGTCGTCGAGCAGCTTGGGCTCCGCCAGCGCGTCGGCGAGCGGCACGGCCTCGATCTCGGTGCCGCGCAGCGCCACCATCGTGCCGAAGGTGCCCTCGTCGACCGTGTTGATGGCGCTCACGCCGAACCGGGTGGCGAGGACGCGGTCGTAGGCGGTCGGGGTCCCGCCGCGCTGGACGTGGCCGAGGATGGTCGGGCGCGAGTCGTAGCCCGTGCGTTGCTCGAGCTCGGCTCCGAGGGCGACGGCGATCCCGCCCAGCCGCGCGTGGCCGAAGGCGTCGACCTCGCCGCTGGCCGTGGTCAGCCCGCTGCCGTCCTTGGGCATCGCGCCCTCGCTGACGACCACGATCGAGAAGGTGCGCCCGCGCTCGTAGCGGCGCTGCAGCGACGCGACGAGCTCGTCGACGTCGAAGGGCCGCTCCGGGACCAGGATCGCGTCCGCGCCGCCGGCGAGCCCCGCGTAGAACGCGATCCAGCCGGCGTGGCGGCCCATGACCTCCACGACCATGATGCGGTTGTGCGACTCCGCCGTCGTGTGCAGGCGGTCGATCGCGTCGGAGGCGATCTGCACCGCGGTGTGGAAGCCGAACGTCACGTCAGTGCCGGCCAGGTCGTTGTCGATGGTCTTCGGGACGCCGACCACGTCGACGCCGTCCGCGCTGAGCCTGCCCGCCACGCCGAGGGTGTCCTCGCCGCCGATCGGGATGAGCGCGTCCACGCCGGCCTGCTGCATGGCCTCGCGCACCGCGGTCGTGCCGTCGGCTCCGCCCTTGTAGGGGTTGGTGCGCGAGGTGCCGAGGATCGTCCCGCCGCGGTGCAGGATCCCGGCCGTGGCGGCGAAGTCCAGGGTCACGGTGTCGCCCTCGAGTACGCCGGCCCAGCCGTAGCGGAAGCCGACGAAGTCGTGGCCGAGCTGCTCCCCCCGCCGGACGATGCCGCGGATGACCGCGTTGAGGCCGGGGCAGTCGCCGCCGCCGGTGAGGATGCCGATCCGTGCCATGGGGCGCGAGGCTACCCGCTGCGCGCGCTCAGTCCACGGTGGTCCAGCGGGCGAGGAACTCGTCCTCGTCCAAGCGCAGGAGATCGGCCCGCAGCGCCTCGGCGCGGCGTGTCGCCTCCCGCGCCTCGAGGTCCCAGAACAGCGCCACCTCGCCGTCCTCGAGGTCGACGACCTCCACGCTGTCGATGCGGTCGCGGTGGCGGCCGACGCGGACCTCGAAGCGGCGGGCGGCGCTCACGGCGCGTGCTTGTCCGCGCGCTCGAGCGCCTTGAGCACCGCGCGCGGATGCATCTCGCAGGCGGCCGCGGCGATCAGGATCGTGTCGACGTCCTCCAGGGAGCGCCCGGCGGCGTAGCACTGGCGGAATGCGGCGAGGCTGAAGGCCACGCAGCGTCCGATCGACTTCGCGTACAGCGCGGCCTGGACCGCCTTGGTGCTGTCGAACGGGAACGGCTCGGGCGCGCGCAGCGGCTGCAGGCCGTGCTCGGCAACGCGCGCGGCGAGGCCGTCGAGCGCGCCGGGGCCGGGCGGCGCCTTGCGGACGGGCACCCACTCGATGTCCTTGGGACCGGTCTCGGCCCGCAGGTAGTCCTCCGGGTGGGCGAAGTCGAACGCGAACGTGGCGGGCGCGCTCACCCGTGGATGAGCCAGCCGTCGGCCGCGCGGGCGGCCTCCATCACGGCCTCCGACAGCGTCGGGTGCCCGTGGATGATGCGCGCGACCTCGGGGTAGCCGCCCTCGAGCAGCCGGACGTTGACCAGCTCCTGGATGAGCTCGGTCGCCTTGGCGCCCACGATGTGGCCGCCGAGCAGCTCACCGTACTTGCGATCACCGATGATCTTCACGATGCCCGTGCGGTCGCCGTAGACGGTCCCGGCGCCGACGGCGCCGTACTGCAGCTTGCCGACGACGACGTCGTGGCCGGCCTCCTTGGCCTGCTCCTCGGTGAGGCCGAAGCTCGCGACGTTGGGCGAGCAGAACGTCGCCCGCGGGATGTCGACGTAGGCGATGGGGTGCGTCGTCTCTCCGGCGGCGTCCTCCACCGCGATGACGCCCTCGTCGGAGGCCTTGTGGGCCAGCGCCGGGCCGGGCACGAGGTCGCCGATCGCGTAGACGCCCTCGACGTTCGTGCGCAGCGCGCCGTCGACCTTGATCAGCCCGTTGTCGGTCAGCTCGATCCCGGCGGCGTCCAGGCCGAGGGCGTCGACGTCCGGGCCGCGCCCGGCGGCGATGACCAGCCACTCGGCCTCGCCGGACTGCTCGCCGTAGGTGAACGTCACCTTGTCGTCCTGCGAGGCGACGTCGGAGACGAACGTGGAGGTGTGGACCTCGATGCCCTGCTTCTTGAAGCCGCGGTTGGCGATCTTGGAGATGTCGGGGTCCTCCGTGGGCAGCACCCGGTCCAGCCCCTCGAACAGCTGGACCTTCGTGCCCAGCCGCGCGTAGGCGCTGGCGATCTCCGTGCCCGACGCGCCCGCGCCCACCACCGCCAGCGACGCGGGCAGCTCCTCCAGCGCCCACGCCTCCTCGGTGCCGATCACACGCCCGCCGAACTCCGTGCCCGGGATCGGGCGCTTGACCGAGCCGGTGGCCAGGACGAGCGCCTTGGTGGCCTCGATGGTGCGGTCGCCGACCTTCGCGCCCCGGCCGCCCGTGAGCGACGCCTCGCCCTCGATGACCTCGACGCCGTGCTTCTGCAGCAGCCCGCCGACGCCGCCCGTCAGCGTCGTGATGACCTTCTCGCGCCGGGCCATCACGGCACCGAAGTCGACCTCGGGAGCACCGACGGTGATGCCGAACTCGTCGGCCTTGCGGATGTCCTCCAGCACGTCGGCGACGCGTAGCACCGCCTTGGCAGGGATGCAGGCGTAGTTCAGGCACCGCCCGCCGACCTTGTCCTTCTCGACCACCGCCGTCTTCATCCCGAGCTGGGCGGCACGGATCGCCGCGACGTAGCCGCCGGGGCCCGAGCCGAGGACGATGCAGTCGAACGTGGAGTCGGCCATAGGGCCGGGACTCTACGGCCTCACTCCAGCTCGGGCCGCGCGGGCATCTGGATGCGGGCCATCGCGCGGATCAGCTTGTAGAAGAGGACGCACAGCGCGCCCAGCGCCACCAGCACCACGATCGTCGCGATCGCCGTCTCGACGCGCAGCAGCGCCAGGAACAGGACGAGGATCTGGAACAGCAGCACCGTCTCGAACCCGAGGACGGCCCAGTACTTCGCGCGCCACATGCCGATGGCGCAGGCAGCCAGCAGCACGGTGGTCACGACGGTCGTCGTGGCGGCACTGCGCGCGTCGCCCTGGAAGTCGGCCCCGACGATCGGGGCCACGGCGTTGGCCACGGTCATGACGGCGGCGACCACGGCGGCGATCGTCACCCACTGCGGGCGCTCCCCGGGCGCGAGCGGCTCGAGCCCGGCGCGCGCCTGCGCGTCACGCTCGGCCGAGCTGCGCCGCGGCGGCCGCGGCGCGGGCGGCGCCTGCGGGTCGTCGAGTGGCGCATTTCCGGCCGTGGGAGCCGGGGATCCGCCGCTCGATGCCGGCGGGCTGCGGCGCTTGCGCGAGCGCTGGCCCATCAGGCGGCGCTCCCCACCGGCGCGGCGACGGCCGCGCGCAGGGCGCGGGCGGTGCGCTCGGGGTCCTCGGCCTCGTCGAGGGCCCGGACGACGACGACCCGCCGGGCGCCGGCGGCGACGACCTCGCCCACGGTCGCCTCGTCGATGCCGCCGATGGCGAACCAGGGCGCCAGGCCGTCCTGCGCGGCGGCGTGGCGGACGTAGTCCAGGCCGGCGGCCGGGCGCCCCGGCTTGGTCGGCGTGGCGAACACGGGGCCGACCGCGACGTAGTCGGCGTCCAGCGACGCGGCCAGCTGCTGCGGCGCGTGCGTCGAGCGGCCGACGAGGCGGCCGGGGCCGACGGCCGCGCGGGCCGCGGCGACGGGCTCGTCCTCCTGGCCTACGTGCACGCCGTCGGCGCCGCAGGCCGCCGCCAGGTCCGGCCGGTCGTTGAGGACGAACAGCGCGCCGTGGGCGGCGCACAGCTCCCGCGCGCGCCCGGCGGCCGCCAGGATCGCGTCGTCGGGCGCGTCCTTCATCCGCAGCTGGAAGATGTCGGCGCCGCCGCGCAGCGCGCCCTCGAGCGCGTGCAGCGAGGCGCTGACGTAGTACAGGCGGGCGTCGGCCAGGCGCGCGCGGCGATCCACGCCGCCAGTCTCCTACAGCAGGGGCTCCGCGGGCGCCGTGACCACCTTGCCCATGATGCGCTGGCCGAGGCGCCCCTCGCGCAGCGCCGCCCGCGCCGCGTTCGCGCCGCAGGCGCCATGGACCCCGCCGCCGGGATGCGCGCTGGAGCCCGCGAGGTACAGCCCCGGCACCGGCGTCTCGCTGCGCCCGAGGCCCGGGATCGGGCGGAAGACGAGCTGCTGGTGGATCTGCGCGGTGCCGCCGTTGAGCGCGCCTCGGCGGAGGTTCTGGTTGGAGTCCTGGATGTCGCACGGCGTCTGGATCGTGCGCTGCAGGACGCGGTCGCGGAACCCGGGAGCGACGACCTCGATCATGTCCTCCATCCGGTCGGCGAACGCGGCGGCCTCGCGCTCGTCGCGCCAGCGGCCGGTCAGCCCGTCGGGCCCGGCGTCGCCGCGGATGCGCTGCGGCACGTGGGTGTAGGCCCAGACGACCTCCTTGCCCGGGTCGGGCACCCGGGTCGGGTCGGCCTTGGCGTGCTGGCCCACGACGAGGAACGGGGTGGCCGGCACCTCGTGGCGGGCCAGGCTCGCGGCCTGGTCGGAGAGCTGGTCCATCCCCTCGCAGACGTGCACCGCGCCGGCGTCGCGCGCGGCGGGGTGGATCCAGGGGATCTCGCCGTCCAGCGCCCAGTCGACCTTGAAGGTCGCGGCGCCCCACTCGAAGCGCTCCAGCGACCGCACCACCTCGGAGGGCAGGTGGCCGGGGTCGAGCAGGTCGAGGAACAGCGACGGCGCGCTGACGTCCGCCAGGACCGCGCGGCGCGCCGCGATCTCCTCGCCGTCGGCGGTCTGCACGGCGCAGGCGCGTCCGTCGCGGACCACGACGCGGCGCACGTCGCGCCCGCACTCGACCTCGACGCCGCGGGTGCGCAGCCGCTGCACGAGCGCGTCGGTGATGCCGGCGGCGCCGCCCTCCGGGAACGGGAAGCCGACCTGGTGGGCGAGGCCGCACAGCACGAGACCGAAGAGCGCGCCGCCGGACTGCTCGGGCATCAGGTCGGCGTGCAGCGCGTTGCCGGCCAGCATCCGCGGGCCGCCGTCGCCTTCGAACTGCTCCTCGCCGAAGCGGCGGATCGGCAGCAGGCCGAAGCGCGCGAAGTCCGGCAGGCGCCGCGGCCGCACCGCGCGCACCAGGCGCGCACCGGCGCGGACCGGCGGGAACGGCGAGAGCAGCGCGTCGACGAACGGCGGGCCGACCTCCTCCCACAGCGCCATCACGCGCCGCCAGCGGTCGCCGTCGCCGGCGGCGAACGCCTCCATCGCCGCGGCGGTCTCGTCGGGGTCCTCGGCGATGTACGCGCACGTGCCGTCGCTGGCCGGGTGCGCGACGGCCACGCGGTGGCGCAGCCAGCGCAGCCCGTGGGCCGGCAGGTCGAGGCGGCGCAACACCGGCGAGGCGGCGGCCAGCGGGTAGAACGAGCTGAAGCGGTCGTGGACGAAGCCGGGGAGCGTCAGCTCCCCGGAGCGCACGGCGCCGCCGGGTTCCGGCTCGGCCTCGAGCACCCGGACCTGCCATCCGGCGTCGGCGAGGAGGTTCGCGGCGACCAAGCCGTTGTGGCCGCCACCGACGATGACTGCGTCTGCCATGCCAGAGGAGGTGCCCGATTCCGGGCCACTACGATCGGTGTCGTGCCCGAGCACGTCGACGTCGCCGTCGTGGGCGGCGGGGTCATCGGCCTCGCCGTCGCCTGGCGCGCCCGCGCGCGCGGCCTGTCGGTGCGCGTGTACGACCGCGGCGAGTTGGGCGGCGGCACGTCGCACGCCGCCGCCGGCATGCTCGCGCCGGTCGCGGAGGCCGACGCCGGCGAGCGGGCGCTGCTCGCGCTGGCGCTCGACAGCGCGGCCCGGTGGCCGGCCTTCGCCGCCGAGCTGCAGGAGGCGTCAGGCGTCGACGTCGGCCTGCGGACCGTCGGCTCGCTGCTGCTCGCCCGCGACGCCGACGAGGCCCGGGCGCTCGAGCGCGAGCGCGAGCTGCGGGCGCACCTCGGCCTGCGCGTCGAGCGCGTGCTGCCCAGCGCGGCGCGCCGGCTCGAGCCGGCGCTCGCACCCGCCCTGCGCCTCGCGCTCGACCTCCCCGGCGACCACGCGGTGGACCCGCGCGCGGTCCTCGCGGCGCTCGCCGAGGCCTGCCGGCGCGCCGGCGTCGAGCTGCGCCCCCGCAGCGCCGTCGCCGACCCGCTCGCGCTGGACGCCGGGCGCGTCGTCCTGGCCGCCGGGGCGTGGTCCGGCGCTCCCGTGCGGCCGGTCAAGGGCCAGGCGCTGCTGCTGCGCGACCCCGCGGGCCCCGGCCTCGTGGAGCGCGTCCTGCGCTGGGAGGGCGGCTACCTCGTGCCGCGCGGCGACGGGCGCTACTACCTGGGCGCGACCATGGAGGAGCGCGGGTTCGACACCGCCGTGACCGCGCTGGCGCTGCACGAGCTGCTGCGCGACGCCGCCGAGCTGGTCCCGGGGGTCCTCGAGCTCGAGGTGGCCGAGACGGTGGTCGGCCTGCGGCCGGGCACGCCGGACAACGCGCCGCTGCTGGGCGCCGACCCTGGCGACGAACGGCTGGTCTGGGCCACCGGCCACCACCGCGGCGGGATCCTGCTCGCGCCTGCCACGGCCGAGGTCGTCGCCGCCGAGTTGGCCGGCGAGGCCGGGGCCGACCCGGCGTTCTCGCCGGCGCGCTTCGGCCGGGTGCCGGCATGACGATCGTGCTCAACGGCGAGCCGCGGGCGCTGCAGGACGGCACGACCGTGGCGGACCTGCTGCGGGCGCTGGAGGTCGGCGAGCGCGGCGTCGCCGTCGCGGTCGACGCGGAGGTGGTGCCGCGCGGGGCCTGGGAGTCCTTCGTCGTCGGCGACGGCGCGCACGTCGAGGTCGTCCACGCGGTGCAGGGCGGATGAGGATCGGCGACCGCGACTTCGGCTCGCGCCTGATCCTGGGCACGGGAGGCTTCCCGCGGCTGGAGACGCTGGCCGCGGCCGTGCGCGAGTCGGGCACCGAGATGGTGACCGTGGCGCTGCGGCGCATCGACCCGGGGGCCCGCGGCTCGCTCGTCGACGTCCTCGAGGACTGCGGCGTCGCGGTCCTGCCGAACACCGCCGGCTGCTACACGGCGCGCGACGCGGTGCTCACCGCGCGGCTGGCGCGCGAGGCGTTCGCCACCGACTGGGTCAAGCTGGAGGTCATCGGCGACGAGCGCACGCTGCTGCCCGACGCGCCGGAGCTGCTGGTGGCCGCCGAGGAGCTGGTGGCCGACGGCTTCACGGTCCTGCCGTACACCACCGACGACCCCGTGCTCGCGCGCCGGTTGGAGGACGCCGGCTGCGCGGCCGTCATGCCCCTGGGCTCGCCGATCGGCTCGGGTCACGGGATCAACAACCCGTACAACCTGCGCCTCATCGTCGAGCAGGCGTCGGTGCCGGTGATCCTCGACGCCGGCGTGGGCACCGCCAGCGACGCGGCGCTGGCGATGGAGCTGGGCTGCGACGCGGTGCTCTGCGCCAGCGCGATCTCGCGGGCGCAGGACCCCGTCGCGATGGCACGGGCGATCAGGCTGGCCGTCGCGGCGGGGCTGCTGGCCCGCGGCGCCGGGCGGATCGCGAGGCGCACGTACGCGCAGGCCTCGACGCCCGAGGAGGGCACGCCGGAGTTCGTCCACCCCTCCGACCCGGCCCGCCCGCTGGCATGAGCGCCGCCGCGGTGGAGGAGCTGCTCGACGCGCTCGGTGGGCGCTCGCGCGCGCGGCTGGCCGCGGCCTGCACGGAGGACGTGCACTGGGAGGACCCGCTCTCCGGCGGTGCGATCGTGGGAGCCGAGGCGCTCGGCGACCACCTCGCCCGCTTCTGGGCGGCGTTCCCCGACGGCCGGGTGGAGCGCGCCGCCGACGTGCTGGCCGACCCCACGCACGCCGCGGCCGCCGTCCTGGTCCGCGGCAGCCACACGGGCGAGACGAGCGCCGAGCTGCCGCCCACGGGCCGCGACCTCTCGCTGCACGCCGTCCTGTGGTGCGCGCTGCAGGACGGGCACGTGCACCGGGTCCGGGCGTTCTTCGACGCCAACGAGGCGGCGCGCCAGCTCGGCGTCCTGCCCGCCCGCGGCTCGCTGGCCGAGCGCGCGCTGCTGCTGCTACAGGGCTTCGGCCTGCGCGCGCCGTAGCGCCGGCGCGCGGGTGGCGCGCAGCGCAGGCGGTCGCTGGCTGCGGATCGGCCGCCGTCGTCAGCGAGGAGGAAGGTGGTGCCGGCGGGGGCGGCGTCCCGGGCGCCCGCAGGCGGCGCGCCCGGCGTTCAATGGCGGATTTCCGCGCTATCCGGGGGTCGATCCGCCACTCGATGAGCGCCGGACCGCGAGAGGGGAGTTCGTCCCGCGAGGCGGGACGAAGTCCCCTCTCGGTGGCACAGCAGCCGCCGCGGACGCGCCGCGCGACGCCCGCGGAGGACCGCGCCGGCGGGCGCTCCCGGCTTGCTCCCTCGTCGCTGAGCCGTCGGCGGCGGCCTCGCACACGGCGACGAGCGGCGCGGAACGCCACCCGCACGCCACCCGCCCGCCGCCCGACGCGCCCCCCTACCGCACCACGATCCGCCCGCGCATCCCCGGATGCAGGGTGCACAGGTACGCGATCGTGCCGGACTCGTGGGGGGTCACCTTGTACGTGTCGCCCTGGCTGAGGAGCTTGGACTCGAAATCCGCTCCGCTGCGCGCGACGACGGTGTGCTGGATCGACTCGTCGTTGACGAACGTGACGGTGGCGTCCTCGGCGACCCGGACGCGGTCCGGGACGAAGCGCAGGTTGCGCATGCCCACGCGGGTGCCCTCGACCTCGCCGCCGGCGGACGTCTCCACGCCGCTCTCGTCCCCGCAGGCCGCCGCGCCCAGGGCGAGCGCCAGGCCGGCGAGGAGGGCGGCGGTTGCGCGCATGGCCGGGCATCAAACCAGGGAGGCGACGATCGGGGCGTGGTCCGAGAGCCCGTCGCGGCGCAGCGGCTCCGCGCGGCCGGCCGCGCCGCGGGCGAGGAGGTGGTCGACGCCGCGGCCGCCCGGGACGCGCGCGAACCCCGCCGCCTGCGGGTCGCGGACGTTGAAGTCGCCGCCCAGCACCACGTGCGGCGCGTCCCCCGCCCAGGCGCGCAGCGAGGCCGCGGCGAACGCGATGTCCTTGCGCGTCTCGGTGTGCGGGCGGACCTGCGCGTGGAGGTTGCCGACCCACCAGCCGGCCGGAAGCTCGACCGCGTGGACCCACCGGCGCTCGGGGAAGCGCCGCAGGCGCTGCGTGCGGTGCGCCAGCGGCACCACGCCGCGCACGAGGATCACGTTGGCGCCACCGCCGTTGCTCTTGATGAGGTCGGGCCGCCGGTCGGCGACCGCGCGGCGCACGCACAGGCAGGCGTTGCGCGAGGTGAGCACGGTGCGCGCCGCGCGGGCGCCGGTGTCGCGCGCCAGGCGGGGCGCCCACCACGGGGGGACCTCCTGCAGCAGCGCCACGTCCCACCGCC